>DATISI010000260.1:0-1870 GCA_035581745.1 Clostridiaceae bacterium | reverse complement strand
AGCCCACTGGATGATGAAGAAAGCCAGCCATACGATGATTACCCTTTTGACAGGCTCCATCCCATAAATCTTCTTGATCATGATAATCCCCCTTCGATTCCTGTCCTCATTTCCGCTCGGATCTTCATCAAAGCTTCCCCCAACCTGTTCTCTCCCATCCATGCGGATCCTTCGAACCTTTTCTCATCATCAGACTTTCGCCCTACGCCCTCATCTGGTAATCTAAGATTGTCCTTCTTCTTAGATTCTTCTACACCCATACGATTCCCATCCTTTCTCAACATCCTGTTTATCCTTGTGATTTGTCTTCATTATATAGCTGTCTTACGGTTATCAGGGAACCGGGCACTCCATCTCTTCCTGATCGCAATTCATGTCTCCTTGATCCTGTCTTGCGCCATGACGCTCCACCCGATACCTGGGACATGAGCATCCTTCAAAAATCAGGCGTGGGACAGTTCAGGGAACATGACTCCTTCAGGCAGCTTCCCTTTCCCTTCCCTCACGAAGAAGGTCTCCTCCTCTTCATCCCTTGCTTCCTTCTTCCAGTTATGCGGCTGACGCGGGACAAAGCCCATCCTTAGGGTCCTTGTGTGCTCATCCGCGAGCGCTTCCAGGATCTCGTCCATGACAAAGACATCGCTGGCGAAGACGTCGTGGAGGTGAAGGGTCTTCCCTCCAATCGAGGCGATGGCGATGACATCCTGCTGTTCAAAGTGGTAGATGTTGTCCCGCTGGTCAGCCATGCAGTGGAACATCTGAAGTCCTGGATTATCCACCATGGCGACCTTGGAATGCACCATGCTCCCTGCGATGGAGTCGAAGAGGAATTCCCTATCTTCAGGATCATCCATATCGAGCTTCCTCGGGAGCGGCACTTCCTTCTCCGGGTGCTTCCTGAAAGGCCTGGAATACACCTGTTCCTCTGCCTCTACAAAGCCGAACTTCGGATAGAAGTCCACGACGCTGTCGTTGGCATACAGATAGAAGAGGTCACAGTGGTCTTCCCACTCCTCAAGGACAAGTTCCATGAGATGGCGGTTCAGTCCATGACCGCGAAAGTCTGGGTGTGTCATCACCGTTCCGAGCTGGATATACCGTTTCTTCTCGGAGAAGACGAGATAGTCCAGGATGTTCACGGAGATATTGGCCACGACCCTGTCATGGTCCACCAGGGAGTAGGGAATGTAGCGTCCGTTCCAGAATCCATTCTGGTACCATTCTTCCAGGCTGAATCCGAAGACCTTACCGGTCAGTTCATTGAAACTCTTCCGAAGCTGCTCATGTTCCTGATAGCCACAGACGACCTGATATCGTCTGACCTCTTCCCCGACCCTGAGCTCTGTGTATTTCTCTTCCATCTTTCCTCTTCTCCTCTCCTCATGAGACATACAGGATACCTATACTATCATCATACCTCATATGTCGCCTGAGGCATATCCTTTCTACAGGATTCTTTCCTGGAACAGCCTTTTTCTTCCTTGGAACGCATACCGGTCGAACGGGTCTTGAATCCTCCTCCATCCCTTGCACTGTAACCTTTCATGAATCTTTCCTGCGGACTTATCCCGATATTTTTGAAATTTTATTTCATAAAATACCGTTTTCATCTTGAAATATATATTCATAGTGTTATAATGAATCCATTAGGAACAAAAGGAGATAAAAATGGATCTTTCAAAATTACTGACTGAAACGAGAAACCCGGAAACCATCGAGATCGACAACGTCACGACTTCCGAAATGCTCCGGATGATCAACAATGAAGACAAGAAAATCGCCTTCGCTGTGGAGAAGGAACTGGACCAGATCGCAAAGGCAGTCGATGCCATTGTGGAGGCTTTCCGTCACCATGGCAGGCTCATCTATA
>DATISI010000259.1:0-4327 GCA_035581745.1 Clostridiaceae bacterium | reverse complement strand
CACCTTGGCGTAACTCTTCATAGAAGCTCCTTAAAAAATGGATTCTGCTCTCTTCCCATCTTACCATCCCGGAAAGGCGCGTTGAAGCCGTAAGGGGAGGAACGAGGGGATTTTTTCATACTTATTTAAGTTTGTTTGTCTATACAGGGGACTAGAGTTATAATATTATAGGTTAATAGGCAAGAAAAATCAACCTTTTAGGAGTTTGCAATAATATGAAAGATATATATATCCTGGCGATCGAGTCCAGCTGTGACGAGACCGCCTGCAGCATCGTGCGGAACGGCAGGGAGGTCCTGTCCAATGTCATTTCCTCACAGATCGAGATCCATCAGAAATTCGGAGGCGTCGTTCCGGAGGTCGCTTCCCGAAAGCATGTCGAGAATGTCTCCGCAGTGGTTGCCCTCGCACTGGAAGAGGCGGGGCTGAAGAAGGAACAGGTCGATGCGGTCGCCGTGACCTATGGTCCCGGCCTTGTCGGTGCGCTGCTCGTCGGCCTGCAGTTCGCGAAGGGATTCGCCTTCGCGCTTGGCAAGCCGCTCATTGGGGTGATCCATATCGAAGGACACATCGCCGCGAACTACATCCAGTATCCTGACCTTGTGCCGCCCTTCGTCTCTTTAGTCGTTTCCGGCGGGCACACCTTCATCGTCCATGTGAAGGACTACGATGATTTCGAGGTCCTCGGGGAGACCAGGGACGATGCCGCAGGGGAAGCTTTCGACAAGGTGGCCAGGGCACTCGGGCTCGGGTATCCGGGCGGGCCTGCAATCGACAGGATCGCCAGGCAGGGGAATGCCGATGCCATAAGGTTCCCTCGGGCGAACTTCCATGAGGACACCCTGGACTTCTCGTTCAGCGGCCTCAAGAGTGCGGTCCTCAACTACCTGACTTCGATGAAGCAGCGCGGTGAGGATGTCAATGTGGCGGATGTCGCGGCTTCCTTCCAGAAGGCCGTCGTGTCGGTCCTGACAGAGAACGTGATGCGTACGGTGAAGGAAAAGGACCTGACAAAGATCGCTGTGGCAGGCGGAGTCGCGGCGAACACTTCATTAAGGGAAAGCCTGGAGCATGCCGCTCAGTTCCTGAAGGTGGACATCCTCTTCCCGGAGCTCATCCTTTGCACGGACAATGCCGCCATGATCGGAAGTGCGGCCTATTTCGAATTCATGAAGGGGAAGCAGTCTTCCCTGTCCCTTAACGCCAAACCCGGGCTCAGCCTGGGCAGGAGGTAGCATGAGGCTTCTAGAGCATTCTAACAGCATGCACAAGTACAAGAAGAGGAAACTCTTCTCCAAATACAACATCGTGAAGAGCCTCGTGGTCTTCCTGATCTCACTCCTCATCATCGGCTACTTCTATGAGAGTGGCGAGGCGAGGAAATATGTCGAGGCCGACCCTGGAAAGACCATCACCGTGAACCAGGTTCAGTACAGCTACGAGGTCACGAAAGGGAAGACCTATACCGTCATCGTGGACGGTGCAGCAGGAGAATCCCTCCTCACCCGCAAGGCGCTTATAGAAGGCCTGGGTGAGGATTACAGGCTCTTCTTCTACGAACGTCCGGGATACGGAAGGACGGACGGGGAACAGAAGACGCCAGGCGAACTCGCAGAAGACCTCCACTTCATGTTCAGGAAGTTCGGGTGGTCCATGAACTTCATCCTGATCGGTGAGGAGTTCGGCTCCGTGGTGATGCAGGAATTCATCAACCGCTATCCGGAAGAGGTCCTTGGCGCGATCTTCATCAATCCCACTGGCCAGATGATGGGTTCAGAGAAGGGCGCATCCTATGCGCAGGAGACGAAAGAGCGCAAGAATCCACTGAACGTCTTCGCAACCTTCGGTATTCCAAGACTTCTCCACCATACCGGGATTGTCTCCTATGACCGGAACATCCAGTTCAACAGCATCGCGGACCAGGATTATTATTCCAACCTCTGGCTGTCCAAGGACCATGTGAAGGCTGCGGAAAGCGAGCTGGACATGATGGCTGCGATGGAACCGGTTGAGATCCGTCAGGGAACCCTCACGAACCGTCCCGTCTATCTTATGACCACGAACAGGAACCTCCAGGAGATGGAACAGTCGAGATACCTGTCCTATTCCTCCAATACCGAGACGGTCATCGTGAGCGACAGCATCGGAGAAATCCTTCTGGAGCGGCCTCAGGATGTGGTCTCCACCTTCCATGCCCTGATCAAGAAGATGGACCGGCTGAAGTAGGCGGACCAGGGATGGACGAAACCCCTGACAGAATAAGACAGGGCACTAAAGGACCAGAGGACTGAACGGATCAAATCTAGAGGAAAGAAGGTCTTCTCATGGGAGAAATCATCGCCATACTTGTCAGGCTCATGCCCGTTGTCCTGCTCATCATGCTGGGCATCGTCCTCCGGAAAGTGGACTTCCTCCGCATGGAGACGGTCAACGACCTGAAGAAGATCGTCATCAACCTGACGCTTCCGAGCATGCTGTTCCTGGCCTTCCTCGATACGGACATCCAGCTCAAATATATCTTCATCGCCCTTGCGGTATTCCTGGCTTCAGCCACAGGATTCGGGCTAGGCTTCCTCTACAAGCGCCTCCTCCGGACGAAGAACCGCTATTTCCCCACCATCTTCACCAGCTTCGAGAGAGGGATGATCGGATATGCCCTTTATGTCACCGCCTTCGGGGCGGAGAATACCTTCAACCTCGCCATCGCAGACCTTGGGAACATCCTGTTCGTCTTCATCGTGGTGGTGAACTTCCTTTCCCATCTGGGAGGGGCGACGAAGGGCGTACGGGAATCCGCAGCTTCTTTCGCGAAGTCTCCCATCATCATCTCCGTGGTCCTGGGCGGCCTGGTCTCCCTGAGTGGGGGACGCGAGTTCTTCCACACCTTTCCGGTCACGGCGGCCCTCGTGAGTACGATGGGCATCCTTTCACAGGTCACGGTTCCGGTGATCGCGCTTGCCATCGGTTATGAGATCAGGCTCGATGTGAGGAACCTCATGAAACCTGTAGCAGTCAGCCTCCTGAGGATTGTCACGATGTTCCTCCTCGCCTATGTCCTGAACACTTTCCTCATGGGACCGGTTCTGGGGATGGACCGGAACTTCCAGATGGCGCTCTACACGATGTTCCTCCTTCCACCGGCGTTCGTCGTGCCCATCTTCGTGAAAGAGGAGAGTGAGGACGTGAACTTCGTGCTGAACGTGCTGTCTGTGCATATCATCCTCAGCATGGCCGCATTTGTCCTTCTGATCAGTATATAGACAGGAATATGGTAATGGACGCACGGGAAACCGTGCGTCTTCTTATTCCCTGGATAAGGAAACCCAGAGGATTGTGCCTTGAGAATTTCAGGTTCGAGATATGTCCAACTTGTTAAAAAGCGGAAAAGTAATGCCCATGACACGGAATTGTAACATTACTCGGCTATGATTATCCTAGAGACAGAAAAGCGGTCACCCTTATGGGATGACCTGCATATTAAGGAGGAAATGGAACATGGATGAGAAAGATAACAGGAATATAGATGGAAGGGATGAACGAATCGAGGAGGAACAGAGGTCGTCTGAATGGGACGATTCCGCTGACCAGTCCGCAGGACCCGATGAATGGGAGGATTTGGAGGACAAAAAGGAAACACGCGAGACGTCAGGGAATCCCTATCCGTCTTCAACAGGCCCTGTGTATGACTCCAGGCCATGGGAAAGGGATCCCAGGGAGAACCGTGACCGGAATGCCGTGGACCGTGGACCGTATCGTGTGAATGGTGGAGCCTATGTGGAGAACCGGGATAACAGGCCGAGGCGAAGAGGGATCGGCATCATGCCAGCCATCGCCATAGCACTCCTCTTCACCATACTGGGTACAGCCCTTGGGATCCACAGTGCCTATAACATCCTGCCAGGAACCTCGTTCTTCGAGAACTCCAAGCTGGGTCAGCTCGTCGAAGAGGCGAAGAACACCTCGAGGACCGAATATGTCAACACCCCGGTCGTGGAACGTGAAGGTCTGACGATCCCTGAAATCGTGGATATGGTCAAACCAGCCGTAGTCACGGTGTCTTCGACCATCGTCACAGGACCAACCATCTTCAATCCGAACGGGACGCCTCAGGAGTCCATCGGTACAGGATTCATCCTGAATGAGGAAGGGTATATCGCGACGAACTACCACGTCATCGAAGGCGCTACCGATGTGAAGGTGATCCTCTACACCGGTGAGGAAGTCGATGCGACCGTCATCAACTATGAGGCCCTGGCGGACCTTGCGGTCATCCGGAGTTCCGGAGACATCGAGGTTCCAGGTGTGGTCACCCTTGGTAATTCGGACA
>DATISI010000258.1:0-2674 GCA_035581745.1 Clostridiaceae bacterium | reverse complement strand
GGCCATGAAAAAGCTTCCTTCCACATTCATCTGCTAGGAAACTCCCTTTTTTCTTCATCCGCACGTCTCGTCCCCTACGGATCATGAGCTTATCGTCCCGAAAATATCACCCCAATTTCCATCGGGGACGGTACTTGACTTTTTATTCCCCTAATGTTATCATACAGGTAAGGCAGGTGATTCAAGTGGCCAGAAAGGCACGTATCAAGGATGATTATGGGATATTCCACATCAGACAGACGGGCGGAGAGGAACGCAACCTTTTTGAGCGCGACGAGGACCGCCTATACTTCATCGATATCCTGAAGCGGACCCAGTCCAACTTCCAGTTCCGGCTCTACGCCTACTGCGTCCTGTCCCCAAATGAGTATCAGCTCGTTCTTGATGTCAACGGAAGCGACCTCTCCAAGATCATGAAGAGCATCAACATCAGCTATGCCATGTATGCCCGATGTGATGGAAGGCTCTTCAAGGACCGTTACAAGAGCCAGATGCTCGCGGACAGGGATGAGATGATGGAAAAAGTGAGGGAAATCCACGAGAACGCCAGTACATCCAGTCATTCGGAGTGGAACAGCTTCTGTCTTTATGACACCGCCTCCCCGCTCAGACTGGACTGGGTGACCAAGCTCGATACGGGGGAACAACCCGCTGAAGGCTACACCTGCATCGACTGCCTGCGCACACTGGATGAAGCGAAGATGCGACTCGACGCCATCTGTCAAAAGACCCAGCAGGTGAAATCCGACCTGCTCAAAGACAAACGGTTCAGGAACCAGCTCATCTCGGACTTCAGAAGACAGTCCACACTTTCGCTTAAAGAGCTGGGCGAACTGTTCGGAGGACTATCCGAATCGACGGTCAGCAAAATCCTGAAAAGGCAGGGATGACCTCATACCTTGAAAATCCCCTTTACTTGGGACTTTCCTATGATCCCCTTCCCTCCCCTGCATTTCCAAAAGGAATCAAACTTCCTTTACCCCAATTCAATCCCCATACTACCCGATCTGAGGAGGCAAACATAATGGATATGAATTTCCAGATGAATTTCGGCACAAGTTTCAAGACAGAAAGTCCTGTCAGTCAGGACACCCTTTACGATCTTCTTGTCATCGGCGGAGGACCCGCAGGACTCAACGCCGCACTCTATGCCAAGAGGAAAGGCCTGGAGACAGCGATCGTGACGAAAAGGAAAGGCGGACAGCTCCTGGACACCTCCATGGTCGACAACTATCTGGGAATCGACATGGTCAGCGGTGAAGGCATGGTCCACCAGTTCATCCATCATCTGGAACAGCTGGAGATTCCCATCCTCGATGATGTGGAAGTGGTTTCTGTGGCAAAGCATGAAGATTACCACACCCTGACGCTCAGCAACGGGGAAGTCTACAAGTCCAAGACCCTTCTCGTCGCGACAGGCTCCCAGCCCCGAAAGCTGGGCATCATCGGTGAAGAGGTCTATTCCGGTAAAGGTGTCTCCTACTGTGCGATCTGCGATGCGCCTTTCTTCAAAGGAAAGGATGTATTCGTTGCAGGTGGTGGGAATTCCGCCGTGGAAGCCGCACTGGACCTTGCGAAGGTAGCGAAGTCCGTCACCCTCGTCCATCGCAGCCAGATCCGGGCAGACAGCATCCTCGCCGAACAGATGTATGAGAATGACAGGATCACGGTACATCTGAGGACAAGGATCCTTGAAGTCCAGGGTGAAGAGAAGATGACAGGTCTTCTGGTGAAGGACCTCGATACAGACACGAACCGTGTGCTCAAGGGAGACGGACTCTTTGTGGAAATCGGTCACGATCCTTACACGGGTCCGTTCAAGGATCTTCTTGAGCTGAACACCCAGGGCGAGATCATCGTCAGCGAGAAGAACGAGACCAATGTCTCCGGCATCTTCGCCGCAGGTGACGTCACCCAGGTCCCTTACAAGCAGATCATCATCGCAGCCAGCGATGGCGCGAAAGCGGCACTGGCAGCTAATGAATACATCAACCAGATGCAGAAAAGCACAAAGCAGATTGTCTAGCATGCTGGAGCAATTCAAATAACACGATAGAATAGAAAACAATTAAAAAAATGAAGATTCAATAGGAATCAATCAGGAGGAATATATCAATGAAAATGTTCGATGAACAGTTACAGTCACAGTTAAGGGAAGTTCTTGCAGGAATAAAGGACGATGTCCATATCGCCCTGTTCACCAAGGAAGGCGAATGCTACAGCTGCGCAGAGACAAAGGGCTATATGTCTGAAGTCGCCGAGCTGAACGACAAGATCCATCTTGAGACCTACGACATCAACAAGGATGCCGAACTCGCAAAGACCTATCGCGTGGAGATGGTCCCAAGCATCGTGCTTCTGGACGCGAAGAAGAACTATAGAGGTGTGAAATTCAACGGAATCCCGGCAGGTCATGAAATCAACTCCTTCATTCCTGCCCTCCTCGAAGTTTCCGGACAGACCAGCGAAGTCCCACAGGACATCATGGACAGGATTTCGAAAATTGACAAGCCAGTCAATATCAAGGTCTTTGTCACCCTTTCCTGCCCACATTGTGCCGGTGCTGTACAGAAGGCCCACAAGATGGCGCTCATGAACTCCAATATCGACGCAGAAATGATCGAGGCGGAGACATTCGATGAGCTGTCCAACAAATTCAACGTGTCCGGTGTTC
>DATISI010000257.1:0-2500 GCA_035581745.1 Clostridiaceae bacterium | reverse complement strand
TCCGGAGATTTCCTTGAGCGCTTCCTGTGTGTTGTACATGACTTCCAGAGCGCCCTGGACGGTGTCCTGCGGCTGGAGCGGATGGACCCTCGAGAAGTTAGGGTTTGACGCCATGTCCTCGTTGATCTTCGGGTTGTACTTCATGGTACAGGAGCCCAGTGGATAGAATCCGGAGTCGATGGAGTAGTTCTTCTTGGACAGCAGGGTATAGTGCCTGACGACGTCAAGCTCGCTGACCTCAGGGAATTCCACATCTTCCGTCCTCAGGTAGTCCTCGCCGATATATTCGCCGATTTCGAGGTCCTCGACATCAAGCGCTGGAAGGGAATAGGCTCTTTTGCCTTTTTTTGAAAGTTCGAAAACCATTTTCTCGTAAGCCATTATTCCACCCCAATGATTTCTACGAATCTGTCTATCTCTTCTTTGGTCCTGTTCTCTGTGACGGCGATGAGCACGGCATGGCCAAGCTCAGGGTTCACTTTGGACAGGTCGAATCCGCCGAGGATCCCATTCTCCATCAGCTTCGCGTTCAGCTCTTTTACAGGCTTGTCCGCGACAACCGCGAACTCCTTGAAGAAAGGCTTGTCGAACAGTGGCTTGAACTTTCCGGTCTCCAGCAGTTTCTTGTAGGTGTAGTGCGCCTTCTTGAAGGAATGCTGCGCAACTTCCTTTATGCCTTCCTTTCCTAGGGAGGCCATGTAGATGCCTGCGGTGATGGAGTTCAGGGTCTGGTCGGAACAGATGTTGGAAGTCGCCTTCTCTCTTCTGATATGCTGTTCCCTGGCCTGCAGGGTAAGCACGAATGCGCGTTTCCCATCGACGTCAGTGGTCTCACCGACGATCCTGCCTGGCATCTTCCTCATGACTTTGGAGGATGCGGTCATGAATCACTGGACGGGGCCACCGTAGTTGATGTTCTGTCCAAGCGCCTGTCCTTCACCCACGACGATATCCGCCTTGAGGTCTCCAGGGCTCTTCAGGATGCCCAGTGCGATCGGGTCCACGCTCATGATGAGCAGGGACTTGTTGCCATGGACGGCTTCTTCCATCTCTTTGATGCCTTCCACGATTCCGTAGAAGTTCGGGTACTGGACGACGAATCCGGCCACATCACCTGTGAGCTTGGATTTGAGGTCTTCAAGGTCTGTGACGCCGTCCTTCTCTTTCACGAATTCACATTCCACGTTCCTGAACTTCATATAGGTCTTCAGGACATGCTTGACTTGGGGATTGGTGGTCTCTGACACGAGGACTCTTGGTCTCTTCGCCTGTACAGAGGCCAGGATCGCAGCTTCCGCAGCGGAGGTCGCCCCATCATACATGGAGACATTGGAGACTTCCATTCCCGTCAGGGTGCACATCATGGACTGGTATTCGAAAACGCTCTGCAGCGTTCCCTGGCTGATTTCCGGCTGGTAAGGCGTATACGCCGTGTAGAATTCGGATCTTCCGACGATATGCTTGATTGCAGACGGGATGTAGTGGTCATAGGAGCCTGCGCCCAGGAAACATACCAGGTTGTCGATGTTCTTGTTCTTCTTGCCCATGTCTCCGATGATCTTCTTCACTTCGTTCTCTGATTTCGAATCAGGAAGCTTCAGCTCCCGTCTCAGTCTGACATTCTGGGGGATGCTCTTGAAAAGCGCTTCGGTGCTGTCGAGTCCGATGACTCCAAGCATCTGCTCCACGTCTTCAGGCGTGTTTGAAAAATACTGGTGCATATTACTCCTCCTTGGAAATAAACTCTTCGTAGGCCTCTTTGTTCATCAGGTCGTTAAGCTCTTCCGGGTCCTTCAGCGCCACGACAACAAGGTAGTTGTCATATGGTGCGGAGTTGATCGATTCCGGATTGTCGACGGTCTCTTCGTTCACTTCAAGGATCTCTCCTGAAACCGGCATGATGATGTCCGATGCTGCCTTGACAGACTCCACGACACCAAGGTTGTCCTCTGCGACGATCTCGTCCCCAACTTCAGGGAGCTCCACATAAACGATGGATCCCAGCGCATGCTGTGCGAAATCCGTGATACCGATGAAGGCTTTCTCCCCCTCCATCCTTACCCATTCATGGTCCTTTGAATAATATAATCCTTCCAATACGATTGACATGTTAACCGCTCCTTCCTATTTATCTTTAGCCAGGAATTTCCTGCTGATGACAACAGCTCTGGCCTTTTTGTTTCTGATTTCAATCTCGATCTCTGATTTGAGCTTGGAGTGCTCGATATCGACCATGGCGAGTCCGATGTACCTGTCCAGTGTCGGGGACTTGTATCCCGTTGTGACAAAGCCGATTTCCTGGTCTCCTGAAAACACCTTGTAGCCGTGTCTTGGGATCTTCTTCTCCAGCATCTCGAATCCGACGATCTTGCGTGAGACGCCTTCCGCCTTCTGCTTTGCCAGGACATCCTTGCCGAGGAAGCTCTCCTTGTCCGTCTTCACGAAGAAACCGTATCCAGCTTCGATCGGTGTGATCGTATCGAGGAGTTCATTGCCATAG
>DATISI010000256.1:0-2562 GCA_035581745.1 Clostridiaceae bacterium | reverse complement strand
CGGAGCAGACTCTCGATGTTTCCTGGCTTTCCGTTGTTCGTGATCCTCCTGAAGAGGTCCTTGATATAGAGGATGCCGATGATGTTGTCGATATCCTCATCATAGATCGGAATCCTCGAGAAGTTGCTCGCGATCACCTTGGTCACGATGTTGTTGACAGGTTCCGCAATCGAGATCATATCAACCTCTGTCCTTGGTGTCATGACTTCACGGGCCAGCTTGTTATCGAACTCGAAGATCCCTTCCAGCATGTCCCTTTCTGTCTGGTTGATGACCCCTTTCTCCTTACCCACCTCGATGAGGGAGCGGATTTCCTCCAGGGAGACTTCCTGGTCGAGGGTGTCGGAGTGGATTCCCATAAGCCTCGCGAAGAAGCCCGTGGATGCGCTAAGGAGCTTGACGAAAGGTTTCGTGACATAGGAAATCGTCTTGATGATTCCAACCGATGCCAGTGCGACCTTCTCCGGGCTCTGCAGTGCCAGCCTTTTCGGAAGGAGTTCCCCAAAAACGAGGGTGAAATAAGAAATGATGATGGTGATGAGGACGAGAGAGATGGTTTCACTGTAGGGGATATTCCGATTCTGGAGAACTATCCCAAGTTCAGATGCAAGTCCCGTTGCCGCCTGCGCACTCGCGAAGAACCCGGCTAGGGTGATTCCGACCTGGATCGTGGATAGGAAATCACTGGGTCTCTCCAGGATCTTCAGGAGATACTGCGCCCTTTTGTCCCCTTGCTCCGCCTTGATATTGATCTTTGTCCTGTTCGAGGAGACCATGGCCATTTCCGCTCCTGCGAAAAAGGCATTGATCAGGACGAGGATGATGATAAATATGGCCTGGCCGATTAATTCACCTGTACTCATATACGCTTGTCAGACTACTCCTTTGCATCTTTCTACGATTTTTTTATTCAATATCCTTATTCTACCACAAACCAGTTCAATATGATAATGATGCGGATCCGCTTCCTTACCCCATCCTATCAGGCTCATCCGCATGAAAAATACCCATACACTTTCGGCGTATGGGTACCTGTCAATCCAGGAGCTCTTGATCAGGCATCTCGGATTCCGTCATTCGTGATTAGGAGATGAACACGCCAGACAGCCCGATCAGGACACCCAGCTTCCCATGGTCCAAGGTGAGCCCTCCCTGGAGATACGCGATATAGGGTTCACGGATTGGCGCGTCACAGGAGAGCTCGATGGAGGCACCCTGGATGAATGCGCCTGCAGCCATGATGACCTGGTCTTCGTAACCTGGCATGTCCCACGGTTCGCATACCGCTGAAGAATCCACCGGAGCCCCATACTGGATCCCCTTCACGAAGGAGATCATCTTGTCCTTGTCTCCGAAACGGATAGCCTGGATGATGTCTGTACGGATATCCTCCGCCTTGGGAAGGACCTCGAATCCGGCTAGTTCAAGCAGCTTCGCGGCATAGACGGATGTCTTCACCGCTTCCATGGTGATGTGTGGCGCAAGGAAAAGTCCCTGGTAGAAACTTCTCATGACACCGAAGGTGGATCCGGCTTCTCCTCCGATTCCAGGAAGGGTAAGCCTGAACGCGGCCTTTTCCACAAGGTCCTTCCTCCCCACCACGTAGCCGCCGGTCTGGGCGATTCCGCCACCGATGTTCTTGATGAGGGATCCTGCGATAAGGTCAGCCCCTACTTCGATGGGCTCACGGTCCTCGACGAATTCCCCGTAGCAGTTGTCCACGAAGACCACGACATCCTGACGGACTGTCCTGATTTCCCGGACGGCTGCTTCAATCTCATCGATGGTAAGGGATTTCCTCCAACCATACCCGGTACTCCTCTGGATATGGACCATCTTCACGGTGGGGTCGTTCTCCAGGATGTCCAGGACAGTCTGGATATCGATCTTGTCATCTTTTAGCGCGACTTCCCTGTAGAGGATGCCATAATCCTTAAGCGACCCGGTATCATCGTCGTCTGTGAGTCCGATGATGCTGTGCAGGGTATCATAGGGCTTCCCGCAGATGGTGAGCATCGTGTCACGTGGCCTCAGCACGCCGTAGAGAGCCGCCGCGATAGCGTGGGTGCCGCTGACGAAGTGCGGACGGACAAGCGCCGCTTCCGCTTTGAAGACCCTCGCATACAGGACATCAAGCGTGTCACGCCCGATATCCCCGTAGCCATACCCCGTACTGTTCGTGAAGTGGTAGTCACTGACCTTCTCCGCCTGGAAGGCTTTGAGGACCTTGAACTGGTTCAGTTCCCTGATCTCATCATAGTATGCGAAGACACCGGCGACCTCTTCCAGAGCCTTCTCATGGAGCTCAATCACCTTGTCACTTATCCCATATTCCTTCTTTAAAAACGCAACTGATTTACTGTGCATCTGTATCCCTCTCTTTCTTTCAACAATTATCAAGTGTATCACAAAGAGCCGGATTAAAAAAGATGGAAAAGCTTATCTTCCAAAGGAAATCAGGAAACCCTTAATTGTTTTTTTAAATTCCACCCCCTGAGAGATTCAGATGGAAGTTACTATGCCAATGGAAGAAGTCGATGTTACTATACCTGAAAGGGATCA
>DATISI010000255.1:0-6863 GCA_035581745.1 Clostridiaceae bacterium | reverse complement strand
AAGAATCAGAGGGTTTCCTCCATCCTTGCCGTCCTGGTAATTGGAACCCAGGGCGAAGGTAGATGCACCGAGAACTGAATTATCCGAAGCGTAGACCAGTCCGAAGGCATCGCCGTAGCTCTTAGCAGTATCAATACCGATACGGTCGAAAGTCCTTACAGAAACGGTGTTATAGGACTGGACTATGGCCTTTCTGATGGAGGACATACCGGAATACGTGAATGTGACGTTCTGAGGGGCACTGTTGAAATCCCATTTATCCCAGATTTCCTTCTCAATCTTCATGTCCTTGGCCTCGCTGGCCATGGTGATCTTCCCAGAGTCGAGGCCTGCTCCATAGATGGTCATTGGCTTGGTTGTGGAGCCGATGGACCTGGTGAAGGAGTTCACGAAAGTAGGGGAGTAGTAGGAACGGTGGAAGCCTGATGCCGTATCGTCGTTCCTTCCTCCGATGAGGACCTGGACCTGTCCGGTCTTGTAGTCCATAGCGGCGAAGGCGGCCTGGGCCTGCTCTGTCGTGTAGTACTCCACCCATAGGGATTTATCAGCGAATTCGACCAGACCTTTACCTCTTGCGATCTCTTCCGCGGTGGCTTCCCGGAACCATTTATGTTTGTATTCGGTTTTGATGTTCTCGAAATCATTCAGGATCGACTGTGCGTAATCCTGTGCGGCACGGTTCATCGTCGTGTGGATAGTCAGGCCGCCGTAGCTGATGAGGTCGCTGACCTCTTCGTCTGTCATTCCCTTGATTTCCTTGAGGTCATTCCTCACCTGGTCCAGTACGGGCCTTGTGAAGTACTCATAAGTATATTTGTCCGTGATGATGGACTGGCCGTTGAAGGCGATTCCGTTGGCGTTGATCTCGGCATAAGCCGCATCGTATTCCGCCTGGGAAATCCGTTCATTCTTCAGCATGGCCTGGAGGACAAGCTTTGTCCTGTTGATGTATCTGCTTGGGTTTGCCTTCGAACTGTCTGAGAAGGCATAGTATACAGATGGGCTCTGTGTGGTTCCCGCGATATATGCGGCTTCTATGATGGAAAGGTCCTTAACGGACTTGCTGAAATACTGTCTTGCTGCGGCTTCAACGCCATGGGCCTTGCCTCCGAGGAAGATGCTGTTCAGGTAAGTCTCCAGGATCTGTTCCTTGGTGAGGACCTTCTCAGCCTCGAGGGCCATGAAGATCTCCTTGATTTTCCTTGAGTAGTCCTTATCTCTTGTAAGGAAGACATTCTTGATCATCTGCTGGGTAAGTGTCGAACCACCCTGCATGCTCCTGTTTCCGGTGAATCTTCCCACCACATCCTGAACAGCGACACTGATTGTCCTTCGATAATCCACGCCCTGATGCAGGTAGAAACGTTCATCCTCGATGGAGACGAAAGCCTTCTGGATGTTCTCGCCCATTTCCGCTAGCGGGAGGGGGAACCTGACCTCGTCCGTATGGAGGATGTCATACTGCTGACCATTCGAATCCACAACAATGGAAGGTACGTTAAGTGCCGTAAATTTCTGCGTGCTGATTTCTGGAGCATCCTTCGCGATACCAAGTACCACGTTGGCGACCACTGCACCACCGGCCAGTACCAATACGACCATTGTGATAAAAAAGAACTTTACTGTTCTGAAGAAGAAAGTGAAGCCATTTGTCTTCGCATCTATCCTCTTTTTAGGTTTTCCCCTCATGTTTAAACATACCTCCATGAAAAATTTCTATTCTCTATTATAGCATAAAAGATGCTGCATCTATAGACGCAGCATCTTTAGAAATCCTTAAGTTTTCGTGTCAAAAACCTGATAGTTCCTTTAACCATACTGCATTCTGAAAGGTCAAAGGTGTATTATTGCCAGTTGAAGACATAGGGGACATTCCTGTAGTAATCCCCGTAATTGAGGCCGTAGCCCACGACAAAGACGTCTTCGATCACGAATCCGCAGAAGTCTGGAACCAGCTCGACTTTCCTTCTGGAAGGTTTGTCAAGGAGGGAACAGGACCTGACGCTCGCAGCGCCTTTCGAGCGGACATACTCGATCACATATTTCATGGTGAGGCCGGTATCGATGATATCGTCCACGACCAGGACATCATATCCTTCCAGGTCATCTGAAATCTCGTTCACGATATTGACAGACCCCTGGGTCTCCTCGCTGTGTCCATAGGAGGAGGTGGTCATGAAGCCGATTTTGACATCTATATCCAGCGCTCTTACAAGGTCAGCCGTGAAAATGAAGCTTCCCCTAAGTAGAGACACGACGTAAAGTTTCCTGTTCCTGTATGCATCCGAGATTTCAACGCCGAGTGTCTTGATCCGGTCTCTGATTTCTTCCTCGGTGATTAGAATATTCCTGTTTTTGTCTTCCATAAGACCCTCCGATAACGTATGTAATTGTACATCTTGTACTAAATATTATATAATTAAAAGAAATATGTCAAGAAATTGTAAAAGAAGGAGGAAATCTTGTGGTTTTAGGAAATGTTGATGGAGTCAGGAAAAGAGTACTGGAAGAGCTGGAAACCGTATATGAGATGAGGTCTCCGAAGGACCAGGTCGCGAGCCAGGAGATCATCGATTTGATCAAAAGACTGTCCGGTGAGACAGAGCGGGAGATCAGCGTCGCGATCGACAGGAGAGGAAGAGTGAGCGAAGTCACCATAGGGGATTCCAGCAGCGTCTCCCTTCCTTTTATAGATATCAGAGAAAAGAAACTGTCCGGAGTGAGGATTGTCCATACGCATCCGAATGGGAATCCCAGGCTGTCCGCCCTGGATATCTCCGCACTCATCAAGATGAAGCTGGACTGCATCGCTGCGGTTGGCGTGAGTGACATTCCGGAGATGGTCCTCGGGTTCCTCACCATCGAGAACAACCGGATCATCGCGGAATCGACACCGCCGATGGCCCTCGAGGATGCCCTGTCCTACAATGCCCTGGACAGGATCATCTATAATGAAGGACTTCTCAAGCAGGCGGACCATGTCGAGGAACCGGAAGAGAAAGCCGTCCTCGTGGGGATCGACACAGAGGAGAGTCTGGAGGAGCTTAAGGAGCTCGCGAAGGCGTGCAACCTCCCGGTAGGGGACTTTGTCATCCAGAAAAGGGAGAGGCCGGACAGCGCTTTCTTCATCGGAAGCGGAAAGGTGCGTGAAGTCGGAGAAAGACTGCAGCTCACAAGGAGCAATGTGGTCATCTTTGACGATGAGCTCACAGGCTCGCAGATCAGGAACCTGGAAGAAGCGCTCGGCGTCAAGGTCATCGACCGGACAACCCTGATCCTGGAGATTTTTGCCAGGCGGGCGAAGTCCAAGGAGGCGAAGCTGCAGGTCGAGCTCGCGCAGCTGAAATACAGGATGTCGAGGCTGATTGGAATGGGAACCGTCATGTCCCGTACCGGAGCGGGTATCGGAACCAAAGGTCCCGGAGAGACAAAACTCGAGACGGACAGGAGGAAGATCCGGGAGAAGGTCTATGACCTTACCAAGGAGCTGGAACACATCACCAGCATCAGGGGAGTACAGAGGGAATCCAGGGAGAACAACGATGTCCAGAAGGTCTCCCTCGTCGGATATACCAATACCGGAAAGAGCACGTTGAGGAATGCGATCTATGAAGTCTCCTCCAAGGATTCCGTGGTCAAGGAGAAGGTGTTCGAGGCGGATATGCTCTTCGCGACCCTCGATACGACGACAAGGGCCATCGCCCTGAAGGACAAGCGGATCGTCGCACTCACCGATACCGTGGGATTTGTCCGCAAGCTCCCGCATGACATCATCGAAGCGTTCAAATCGACGCTGGAGGAAGTGGTCTTCTCGGACCTATTAGTCCACGTCATCGACGTATCCAGTGATGACGCCTTCAAACAGGCTGTCACGGTCGACAGCGTCCTGGAAGAGATCGGTGCAGGAGACAAGCGGACGATCATCGCCCTGAACAAGGTCGACAAGGGAATCAGCTATGTCGCGGAAGACATCCGGAACTATTATAAGGATAAATATGAGATCATCGAAATTTCTGCAAAGAATGGATTTAACCTGGACAGACTGCTGGAACTAATTACGGAAGCGCTGCCAAAGCGCCATGTACGCATCGAGGCCATGCTTCCCTATTCGGAACAGAAGCTCATCGCGAACGTCCATGAGAAGGGGACAGTCATCAGGGAAGAATATAAGGAAGAGGGAACCTATATGGAAGCGGAGATTCCCAGTAAAGAGCTGTATCTTTATGAAAAATTCCTTGTCGGAGGAGAGAAATGAAGAATCTGATCATCGAATACCAGAAAGCCTATCAGAATGTTGTAAACCAGCTTGAAGAGAATCTCGAGGTCCTCGGCGCTTTCGTGTTCGGAAGCATCATCACGGGCGACCTCTGGGAGAATTCCGACATCGATTTCTTCATCATCATGAAGGATGCGGAGGATGGGATCCGGAATGTCTATTCCGAGGACTATGGCGTACCGGTGCATTTCAAGGTGATGTCCAAGAAGGAGTTCCTGAACCTGAAGGGACTGAGGATCAAGGGAAGCTACCTGCACAGGATCTTCTCCTCCTCCAAAATCGTCTTCTCGAGGGATGAGGAGATCACCTCCAAATACAATGGAGAACGGTTCTATCCCGACATGGACAGAAGAAAATGGACGCTGTCCTATCTTGGAAGACTGGTGAAGACCATCGATTCCACGGAGAAACTCCTTTCCAACAACAACCTCTATGGAGCCTTCAGGACCGTCCTGGATTCCATGGAACTCTACGCCTCGGTCTATGTCAATTCCAGAGGCTACATGATCTCGAAGGACACCCTGAACCTGGCGGCGAACCTTGACCCTGACTTCGACTTCAATTTCAAGAAGCTGGTCAGTGACGAGGACCTGGAAGCAAAGATCCGTGAGGTCAACAAGTACCTGAAAAAGACCATCGACCAGGAAATCCAGGAAGCCTCAGAGATCCTCATCGCCTATCTCAAAGAGAATCCGGGCTTCAAGAGCGCAGAAGAGATCAGCTGCAGCCCGATCTTCCATGACTTCCCCATCGAAATGGAAGGGGTCCTGAACCTCCTCTACACCAAGAGCCTCCTGAAGCGTGAATTCAGGCCGCTGAAGACCTATCAGAGACGGGAACTCATCAGGGAGAACGTGTACCAGATCTGATGGGATACCTTACGCTGAGAAAGAACGCACAGACGGAATTCACGGAGAAGAAATCCATCTTTATCGGCAATGCGGGAAGAGTGGAGACCGAAGAAGAGGCCAGAGCCTTCATCGATGGGGTGAAGGCGAAATACAAGGATGCCAGGCATCATGTCTATGCCTACACCCTTGGGGAACAGGAGAACATCCAGCGGTACAGTGATGATGGAGAACCTCAGGGCACCGGAGGGATACCGGTGCTCGAAGTGATCAGGCGGAGCAGCCTGCGGAATACAGTGGTCGTGGTGACCCGGTATTTCGGCGGGGTGCTCCTTGGCGCGGGCGGACTCACCCGGGCTTACGTCCGGGGAGCTTCAGATGCACTGAAGGCAGCCGGCATCCTGGAAAGGGTGGAAGGACATGTCATCGTCGTCAATCTGAGCTATGACCTTCTGGGGAAAGTGCAGCATTATCTGCAGGAAGGACATGTCCATATCGAGGACACGGTCTTTGGTGAGGATGTGGAGATCATCGTCCATACCGAGACAGACAGGGAAGAGCGGCTGCTTGCAGGTATCAGGGATCTGACCAGTGCACAGGCGGAAATCAACAGGAAAGAGAAGGCCATGTTCTTCAAAGATGGGGACAGGCTCTACATAGACATTGAATAATACCTCGAATATATGGTATATTCAATGCTGAAAGATATGGAGGGGATAAACAATGTCAGGACATTCAAAGTGGCATAACATACAGGGTAAGAAAGGGAAGGCGGACTCCAAGAGAGGCAAAGTCTTCACGAAAATCGGTAAGGAACTCATCATGGCAGCAAAGGGCGGGGCGAACCCGGACCTGAACGCCAAGCTCCGTGACGCGATCGTCAGGGCGAAGGCCGCGAACCTTCCCATGGACAATATCACCAGAGCCATCAAGAAAGGCTCAGGAGAAGCGGACAGCGCGAACTATGAAGAGATGACCTATGAAGGATACGGACCAGGAGGCGTCGCCCTCATCGTTCAGGCGATGACGGACAACAAGAACAGGACCGTCGCGAATGTGAGGCATGCCTTCGACAAGTTCGGTGGCAACATGGGAACCTCAGGTTCCGTCACATTCATGTTCAGCAACAAGGGACAGCTCATCATCGAGAAGACAGATGAGACGGATGAGGAAGAAATCATGATGCTGGCGCTCGAAGCCGGAGCAGAGGATTTCAACGCCGAGGAAGAAATCTATGAGGTCATCACGGCTCCAGAGGATTTCTATACCGTCAAGGAAGCCCTTGAAAAGAACAACATCACATTCCTCGAGGCAGACCTTACGATGATTCCAAACGTCTATTCCGCACTCGACCTCGAGAACTCCGAACTGCTCCAGAAACTGCTGGACAGGCTGGAAGATGACGAGGATGTGGATAACGTCTACCATAACGGAGAGTTCCACGAAGACTTCGAAGGATAACAGCGGTTTCCGGAACACAGGGAGCACACTTCCTCCGGAACACAGGGAGCACACTTCCTGTAGTAGGGGAACCTTGAGATAGACCAAAATATACGAGATGAGGCGAGATCAATGATAGAGTTCATCAGCAGGTTCACCCCGGTCACCCAGGCATTCATGGTGACCATGTTCACCTGGTTCGTCACGGCGCTAGGCGCAGGACTGGTATTCTTCTTCAGGACGATCAATAAGAAGGTTTTCGATTCCATGCTTGGATTCGCTGCCGGTGTCATGATTGC
>DATISI010000254.1:0-14545 GCA_035581745.1 Clostridiaceae bacterium | reverse complement strand
TTACCATACCATTATAAACCAATTGAGGGGAATGTTCCAGAAGAAACGGCGTTCATCTACATCTATTGTACTAAATCCTGAACAGGAAGATATAAATAATTTGTTAACTCCCGGGAATTATTCAGGCCGGGAGGGGTTATGGAAAGTCTTGCAGATCTTCTGTTCAACAGGTTTCCAGAAAATCCAGGGGAAGAAGATGCCGCCGGATTCAACGCTGCGGATCTGGTTTTCTAGACCCAGGGCGGGCGTGAAAAAAAGGAATCCGTGTCCTGGGAAAAACACCAGGATACGGATTCCACGATTCGGCTTCTATAATAAGGGGGGATACAGTTTTCAACTTCTTTAATGATGTGTTTTGGGACATGTCACTTTTGGGGATCAGGCTTCGACTTCCTTCAGGCTGTCGTTGTAGACAGAAAGGTCGATCTCATCCAGCCGCTTCGCGGTGACGAGCCCTGCCACCATGGAGCCTGAGACGTTGAGGGCTGTCCTTGCCATGTCGATCAGGGGCTCGATGGCGATGAGGAGGCCGACCAGGGCTACAGGAAGTCCCATGGAGGAGAGGACGGTAAGTGCCGCGAAGGTCGCTCCACCACCGACGCCAGCGATTCCAAAGGAGGCCACGGACGTGATGATAATCAGCCTGATGAAGAAGGCGGCATCCATGGGGACGCCTGTCCCTGCTGCGATCATGACCGCGAGCATCGCAGGATAGATCCCGGCGCAGCCGTTCTGGCCGATGCTGGTGCCAAGCGATGCGGAAAGGTTCGCGATTCCTGTGGAGACACCGAACTTGTCCTTCTGGGTCTCGACGGTGAGGGGAAGGGTTCCTGCGCTGCTCCTCGAGGAGAAGGCGAAAGAGAGGGGAATGCTGGCCTTCCTGAGGTAGGTCACAGGATTCAGCCTGTGAAGGGCAAGGATCACCAGATGGATGACGAACATGATGAGGATCGCCACATAGGAGGCGACGACGAATTCGAACAGCTTCGAGATCTCCGCGAAGTTCGAGTTCGAGACGAACCGGGTCATCAGGGCGAGGACGCCGTAGGGGGTGAACCTCAGCACCATGGTGACCATCCGCATGACGATGTCATGGAGCATGTTGAGGAAGTCCGTGAAGGCTTTCGCCGATTCCGGCTTCTTCTTCCGGATGCCTACAGTCGCGATTCCGAGGAAGGCGGCGAAGAAGACGACGGAGAGGGTTGCAGAGCTTCCCTGGCCGGTCATGGCATAGAAGATGTTCCTTGGAATGATTTCTGTGATCTGTTCCGGGATGGGCTTCGCCTGGAAATCGGTCAGCGCGGTGTTCAGCGCTTCGCCTCTTGCCGCCTCAGCCTGCCCTGCGATGATGGAGCTGGAGCTCAGGTTGAAGACACCTGCCACGCCGGCACCAAGTCCTGCTGAGATTGCCGTGGTGAGGATGAGGACCGCGATGATGGACAGCGCGCTCTTCTTGAGGTCCTTCGATTCCTGGTTGACGATGGCTGTCGTGATGGCCACGAAGACCAGCGGGATGACAATCATGTTCAGGAGACGGACGTATCCGTTGCTCGCGATATTGAACCAGATGTTGGAACCGGTGATGACCGGGGAGCCTGCGCCATAGATGAGCTGAAGTGCGCCTCCGAAAAGGATTCCTCCGACGAGTGCGGTGAGCACCCTTACGGTGAAGCTGAGATGCTTTTTCTGCATGACATAGAGGGCATAGATGAGCATCGCCATGATGGCAATGTTCAGGATGATGTAGGTCGTTGGATTCATGGATAATTCCTCCTGTTAATTAAAATTTGGTAAAGGGACAGTGTCATTTACAATGTCTTTTGCAATGTGACCCAAAGCTGACGGGGGATGGTTCCTAAGGCAGTATCGTTCTCTTAGCGTGGTTGCGGTTCCTATTTTCTGGCCAGGAAAATAAAAAAACTCCTGCCTCCATACAGAGGCAGAAGTAAACTTCCGCGGTTCCACTCTGTTTAACATGCGCCAAAAAAGGCGTATGAAAACTCAATCATCGGTACTATCATACCTAGATGCTGTAACGGGCATTCCCGCTGGAGTCTACTTGATTCGATCCAGTGCTCAGGGATGCACTTCAGTCAACTTCCGTTTGGACGTCCTTTCAGCCAGGGGACATCTTCTCTGTAAACTTCGGTTCAACTTACTCTTCCCGTCTTTGCAATCCGACTATTCTAGTCAACTTTAAATACAATTCCAACTATAAGCGAGCATGATGGAATCTGTCAAGGGGAAAATTCATGGACGGTCAAAAAGAGGCGGTGAAGTGTTGATTCTGTTTTCCTGGGTAAATCAATATTGTGTTTCTGTCGCTTCCTCATGTCCATTAGACGTGGATATCCCGGGGAAACATGGTATGAAAACCTTTTTACGGAAAAAATATTTCATGCGGGAACCCGCATGGGGAGAGGGATGGAGCACTTGGGACCATTTATCCTCCTGTGTGCTATAGGATAAAACTACGAAGTAATATATAATTAGAACATATACTGAAGTTTTGGGGGGCGGGTCATCATGCTGCAACTGAGATACCAGGACCAGGACCGCGAGGTACCGAGGGGGACAAGATTCTATGAGGTCGTGAAGGAAATGAAAGGCTCGCTGAGGCCGATCCTTGCCCGGCAGGAAGGAGAATACTTCGAGCTTGATGACTACATCAAGGAGGAAGGCGAGGTCATTCCTGTCTATATCGATGACATCAATGGGAACAAGGCGTACGAACGTACGCTGTCCTTCATCCTGGTCGTCGCGCTGGACAATGTCTTTCCAGGACTCACCCTTTCCATCGACCACTCCATCAGCAGGGGCCTCTTCTGCCATATCGAGGACCGCAGGCTCTCGTCCGAGGAGCTCCTTCTGGTCAGGGCCGAGATGGACAGGATCATCGAGGGGAACTACCCGATAGGCAAGACGTACATGAGCCTTGACGAGGCCTTCAAGGTCTTCATCAAGCGCCGCATGTGCGACCGTGTGGACCTCCTGAAGGACTCAGGACTGCAGCGGATCAAGCTCTACGAGCTTCTGGGCCATTATGACTACTTCTATGGGAAGATGGCCGTGTCGACCGGTGCGATCGAACTTTATGACCTGGTGGAATACCAGGCGGGTTTCATCATCACCTATCCCACCATCGCGGAGCCCGAGGTGCTGCCGAAGTTCCAGCCACAGGACATGCTCTACGGCATCTTCCGCGAGACCCAGGAGTGGGACAACATCATCGGTGTGGAGACGGTCGGTTTCCTCAATGAGAAGATTTCCGGGAACGGGTCCTTCGACCTTGTCCGTGTGACGGAAGCGCTCCATGAGAAGAAGATCGCCTACATCGCGGATGATATCGCAAAACGCAAGGATGTCCGGATCGTCATGATCGCGGGTCCGAGCTCCTCAGGAAAGACCACCTTCGCGAGAAGGCTGGGCATCCAGCTACGCGTGAACGGACTCGTCCCGATCCCGATCGGGATGGACGACTATTTCGTCAACAGGAGGCTGACCCCGAAGAATGCGGACGGGTCCTTCGATTTCGAGAGCCTTCAGGCCATAGACATCGACCTGTTCCAGGACCATATCGGAAAGATCCTGGGTGGCGAAGAAGTGACCCTTCCGAAATTCGATTTCAGGACGGGCATCCGGGGGGTATCCGACCATAAGGTGAGGCTTCCTGCGAATGGCATCCTCATCATCGAAGGCATACACGGTCTGAATCCTGCTCTACTCGAAGACATTCCGGCGGCCAGCAAGTTCAAGGTGTATATCTCCGCGCTCACCGCGCTCAACCTCGACTACCATAACCGCATCGCGACGACAGATGTCAGGAAGCTCAGGCGGATGGTCCGGGACATCCTCTCCAGGGGATATTCCGCCATCGACACGCTGAGCATCTTCCCCTCCGTCTCAAGAGGAGAGAAGATCCATATCTTCCCGCATCAGGACCAGGCGGACGCGATGTTCAACTCGACCCTGCTCTATGAACTTGCCGTGCTGAAGAAACACTGCCTGAAGGAGCTTAAACGGATTCCACGGTCCAGCATGATCTATGAGGAGGCCAAACGGCTGAACACCATCCTGAGCCTGTTCAAGGATATCCCGGACGACATGGTCCCGGAGAACTCCATCCTCAGGGAATTCATCGGAGGCAGCTGCTTCTACGAGTACTAGGATTTTTGATGCTTCGCTATAGATAAAAGGAGAGTGAGGAAGACCCCAGGTCTTCACAAGAGATGAAAAAGAAATACAGTGCATTTGATATCATAGGTCCGGTGATGATCGGACCATCAAGTTCCCATACCGCTGGCGCCGCAAGGCTTGGCAAGATTGCGAGGGGACTCGCGGAGGAAGAGCCTGTGAGCGTGACGTTCACCCTCCATGGCTCCTTCTCGAAGACATACAAGGGTCATGGGACAGACCGTGCCCTGGTGGCCGGGATCCTCGGGATGAGTCCCGATGACGACAGCCTGAAGGATTCCCTGAAGATCGCGAAGGAGAAGGGAATCGAGATCGTCTTCCAGGCAGGAGACCTCGGAGACGTCCATCCCAACACCGTACGGATCGACATGGTCCTTGCGGACGGAAAGCCGGTCTCCATCACCGGTTCCTCCATCGGAGGCGGTGCCGTGGACATCATGCGTATCGACGAGGATGATGTCTCATTCAGCGGAAACTACCCGACGCTTCTCGTCACCCACCGGGATACTCCGGGCGTGGTGGCCGCAGTGACCAGGATCCTCTACAAGTCGGGGATCAATATCGCATTCATGACCGTCGTGCGTTCCCAGCGTGGCAAAGAGGCCACGATGATCTTCGAGACGGATTCGAACATCCCGAAGGAAGTCCTGGAATCCCTCAAAGATGCAGGCTCCGTGGAGCATATCCGGTTCATCCCGCTCGGGACTGATCCCGTGAGCTATCCGGTGACCACGTGATGACAAGGCTGGAAGATGCAGGAATTAGGGTTGGGATCACCTTCTCGAGGACAAGGTTAAGGAGAAAAAGATGAATATCGCAAATGGAAAAGAACTTTTAAGGATCTGTAAGAAAGATAATATCAGCATCGGGGAATTCACGCTCCGCCAGGAGATGGAGGAAAGCGGGATGTCCCATGAGGAAGTCTACGGCAGGATGCTCGACAATCTCAGGGTGATGGAAGCATCGACCTCAAGGGGCGTGAGCGAGAAGGTCATCTCGGTGTCCGGCCTCATCGGCGGCGATGCCTATCGCATGGGCAAGTACCTGAAGAAAGGGAAGAGCATCGGCGGCAGCGTGACCACGAGAGCCATGGGCTATGCCCTGGCGTGCTCGGAAGTGAACGCTTCCATGGGGAAGATCGTGGCCTGTCCGACAGCCGGAGCCTGCGGGATCCTGCCAGCGGTCATGATGACGATGAAGGAAGAGCACGGGGTAGAGGAGAAGGACCTTGTCATGGGCCTTTTCACCGCAGCGGGTGTCGGTGCGATCATCGCCCAGAATGCCACGATTTCAGGCGCTGAAGGCGGATGCCAGGCGGAATGCGGATCGGCGGCAGCCATGGCGGGGGCAGCCCTTGTCGAGATCATGGGCGGGACTCCTGAGATGGCTCTGAACGCAGGCGCCATCGTCTTCAAGAATACCCTGGGCCTGGTCTGCGACCCTATCGCGGGTCTTGTCGAAGTCCCCTGTGCGAAGCGCAACGCTTCAGGGGCACTAAACGCCATCGGAGCTGCGGACCTTTCCCTCGCGGGCGTGGTCTCCAGGATCCCCTTCGATGAGACGGTGGCGGCCATGTACAGTGTCGGGAAGTCCATGCCGGAATCCCTGAGGGAGACGGGCATTGGCGGACTTGCTGGAACCCCGACAGGAAAACGGCTGATGAACGAGATCTTCGGAAAAGACAGCCTCTAGGAATGCATACAGCCCTCCGGATATTCATGACGAATGTCCGGAGGGCTGTCTATTTGTCCTGGATTGTGCATCCAGGGCAGATCATTTCAAATTAGGTTCTCTTCCTTCAGTCCGTGGCTAGTTCTTCTTGATTTTCAGCGTGCTCACCATCAGATAGGAGAGGCACAGCATGTTCACGATGAGGATCACACTAAGGTTCAGGTTGTTCCTCATGAGGAGAAGGAGCAGGGCATGGACACATCCGGCGATGGTGATGGGAAGACCCATGAACACGCCATTGAATGTGGATGCGTTGTACCTTGCCAGCCTGTAGGCGCCTGCCACAGGGAAAATGAAGATGGGAAGGAGGCCGAGGATTCCCCAGGACTTTAAGTCGAACATGAAGTAGGTGAGGATCGCGGGGGCGACTCCGAAGGACACCATGTCCGAAAGGGAGTCCAGTTCCTTGCCCAGCGGGGATTCCGCGTTGAGGATCCTTGCGATCCTTCCATCGTACCTGTCGACGAGTCCTGCAGCCAGGATGAACAGACCACTCGTGATGAAGTCACCCTGAACGCCTACGATGATGGACATGATGCCCAGGGCAAGGTTCAGGAAAGTAAGGATATTGGGAATGAATGCTCTGCTCATGGTTTCCTCCGATTCTGTTTTAATCACTTCGTATATTATAAACCATTTTAGAGGCCTTAACTACAGAATGTTCACGAATGTGGAATTTTCCTTTCCAATATCCCCTGCAGCTTGTGGAGTAAAAAGTTTCTGAATGTTATAATTGAGGGAGAAAGACCGGGAAATGGGAAAAGCCGATCCCTTGGGACGGCAGGGACATGAGTTCGGTTCAGAATCCTGGTCTGCCTGAGGTCCTTTTTCAGAGAAGAAGGTTTCGGGCTCTTGAGCTTGTGCAGAATCATGAGGGATTCGTTTCGTGTGGCGTAAGGATGAGAACCAGGAATGGTGATACAGTCAGGCCAAAGATGAGGTCTCCTCAGGAGAATAATGTTAAGGAAAGGCAGGTGAAGGGTTTAGGCTGTGGACAAGTCCATAGAAAACCCGGAGAATGATGAAAAAAGTGAAGCTGATATACAACCCGAATGCAGGAGAGAGTCTCATCATCGAGAAGCTGGATGATATCCTGAGGATCCATCAGAAAGCAGGCTATATCGTGTGTCCGGTCAGGCTGGACGAGTCTTTCGACATGAAGAGGGCGCTGGAGGACATCGGAAAGGGTTACTCCCATGTCATCGTGGCGGGAGGAGACGGGACCGTCGACGTCATGGTGAACGAACTCATGCGGATGAAGGTGGACATCCCGATCGGCATCCTGCCGACAGGGACCGCGAATGACTATTCCAAGTACATCGGGATGCCGATGGACATCACCCAGGCGTGCATCCAGATGCTCGCGAAGCAGCCGCTCCGCATGGACCTTGGCCGGATCAATGACCGGTACTTCGTCAATGTGGCGAGCGCCGGACTGTTCAGTGATGTCTCGATGAAGACGGACAGCGACGCGAAGAACTCCATCGGAAAGCTCGCCTACTACCTGAAAGGGATCGAGTCCCTTCCAAACTTCAAGAAGATTCCCATCAAGATCACATCGGAGCATGGGAATTATATGGGCGACATGTACATGGTCCTGGTCTTCAATGGAAGGACGGCAGGAAATATCGACCTGGCGTACCGTGCGAAGGGCAATGACGGCATGCTGGATGTCATCCTGATCAAGGGGGAACCCATCCTGGAGATGTTCCCACTCCTCATCAAGTTCCTGAGGGGTGAGCATCTGGAAGAACCAAGAGGTCTGCTCTACTTCCAGACGGATGAGCTCCTCATCGAATCCCCTGACCCGACCCTCGTCAGCGACATCGACGGAGAGCTCGGGCCTGGGTTCCCGCTCCGGATCTCCTGTGTCAGCGATGCAATCACGGTCCTCGGCGTGAACGAGGACAGTTTGAAAGCAAAAAGGAAGTTCATGGACAGGGGTATTGGAAGCCTGATGGGCAAATAAATATTTTTTCTGGCACATTGCATAGCGAACGTATAAAAAATATAATAAGAAGGGCATATCGCTGCCCTGATGCATTTTTATGAAAAAGAAGGATGTGAGCAACAATTGGAACCTGAACCTGTGGGGGAAGAAATTGAATAGGACTAAGGAGAAGGACTCTCCTTAGAGAAGGAGAGGAATATGGAAAGATTGAATCTTTTATACTTTAGTTCGATACTCAATAGGAAGATCTACGATGAGTATGGGGAATCCATTGGCTTGCTTAGAGATATTTACGTGACCTCCGAAGAGGGGTATCCCCGCGCGATCGGATACAAGATCGCCAGGGGAAAAGAGATTTTCAACTACGAGTTCAAGTTCATCGAGTTCTTCGATGACGGGAACGAGGTCTATATCAAGGTGAAGGGGGCAAGGGACATCATCCCAAGGACCTTCTCCTTCCTGCTCCGGGAGAACCTCCTGGACAAGCAGATCATCGACATCGACGGGAAGAAGGCCTTCAAGGCCCATGACATCAGGCTGGCCCAGATTTCAGGCGACCTGCGTCTGGTTGCCGTCGACAAGAGCCTGCTTGGGGTCGGAAGACGGCACAAGATCGAGAACCTCTATCGCTTCTACCTGAAGATGACAGGAAAAAGGACGACGGATTCCCTGATCCTCTGGGATGATGTCGAGTTCAACCAGTCCAAAGGGATGGAGCTGAAGATCAACGTCCCTTATGAGAAACTGTCCACCCTCCACCCGGCTGACCTTGCAGACATCCTGGAAGAAGTGGACCATGAATACCGGAACAAGATCTTCGAGAGCCTCGACGAGGAACTCGCGGCGGATACACTGGAAGAGATCGAGGAGCCTGAGGTCCAGGCGAAGATCATCTCGGGACTGAGCGAAGAAAAGGCGGCTGAACTCCTGGAGATGCTGCCAAACGATGAGATCGCAGACTTCCTGGACGACCTCGATGACGAGACAAGGGAAAACATCCTCATGAACATGGAGATGAACGACGAAGCGGAGGTCAGGGAACTCATGGCCTACGAAGAGGAGCTCGCAGGAGCCCTCATGACGAAGGACTTCTATGTCTTCAACTCCGGCATCTCCGTCAGCGACACCATCGGACTCCTGAAGGACCTGAATCCGGAATACGACGAGATCTACTACGTCTTCGTGCAGGACAACGCCGGGATCCTACAGGGGGTCGTGAACCTCCGTGACCTTTTGGTCGAGGACGGGGCGAGGCTTCTTGAAGAAATCATGGACAGTTCCATCGAGCAGGTCAAGGTCTCGGACCACTCTGTCACTGCGGTCGACCTCGCCATCAAATACGAGATCCTGCTCATCCCCGTAGTGGACGACGACAACCGGCTGGTCGGGGTGCTGAACATCCACGATGTCATCGACGAGTTCCTGGCTCCGGTCTGGAAGAAGAAGCGCAAGGACAAATAGGATAAGAGGAAAGACCGATACATCCAAAGAGAATGACGCCATGGCAGCATGGTGAAGGATGCCCTGAGGGGAGACGCTGGACGCGCCTTCCGCCAGGACATCCTTTTTTCGTTCCTTCATCATGTCTCGGCGTACCTTGCCTGCGACCCGTTTTCTGTCCGATCCGGGAGATTCACACCCCTCGTCTGTTTCATGATCCGTGGGCCATGGCGCGATAGACCGGGAATCTTCGGTATGGGAAGCCAGGTTTTTGGCCTGCAGGGCGGGGCAGACCGTGGGGGATTTGCATAATTGTGCAGGAGACAGCGTTAGAGGTTTAAACTAAATTAACAATTAGAATCGTTTTGTTCACATCTTCATAGCAGGCTTATATTATAATTAGATATATTGGGTTGGATAGATAGGGAACCAGGGCAGTACCATGTATACTGCAGCCTGGTCAGATTCATTTGTCCACCTTTATCTTACCGGCCCTGAAAAGGATGACCTTCTTGAGGTCCGGAAGGAGATGCGGCATGATGGACTTGTGGAAGTCCATGAGACAGAGGGAAACGTCATGATGCGCAGATCATAAAAATGAAACAACGAAAGAGGTATTAGAATGAAGAACGGGATGATTTTCCAGGGTTTTGAATGGAACACCTGGGGTGATGGAAATTACTACAAGGAAATGGAGAAGAAGATAGATGAGCTGAAGGAGATGGGGATCACGGCATTCTGGCTGCCTCCGATCTGCAAGGCGACAGGAACCAACGACACGGGGTACGGGGTCTATGACCTTTTCGACCTGGGCGAATTCGACCAGAGGGGAAGTGTCCGGACGAAGTACGGCACCAAGGAGGAACTCCTCCATCTTGTGGAGAAGCTGCATGAGAACGGGATCGATGTCTATATCGATGTGGTGCTGAACCATAAGGCGGGAGCGGACAGGAAGGAAAGGTTCAGGGCCGTCAAGGTGCAGGATGACAACCGCACGCTGGAAGCAGGGGAGACGAAGGATATCGAGGGCTGGACGGGATTCGACTTTCCGGGAAGGAAAGGCCGGTATTCCAGATTCAAATGGAACTTCAACCACTTCACCGGCGTGGACTACGACGCACTCGCGAACGAGGGTGGCATCTACCGGATCATCGGGGAGAACAAGGGCTGGAACTGGGGTGTCTCAGGGGAGAAGGGGAATTTCGACTACCTGATCTTCACCGATGTCGACCTGTCCCATCCTGATGTGAAGAAGGAACTGAAGCGCTGGGCGGACTGGGTCATCGACCAGGTGAAGCCTGACGGTTTCCGGATGGATGCGGTGAAGCATATGGACAAGGCCTTCATGAAGGAGTTCGTGAAGCATGTGAGGAAGAAGCACGGACAGGACTTCTATGTCCTCGGGGAATACTGGACGCATGATTTCGCGCAGATGCAGCAGTACCTTGCCGAACTGGACTATGAGATGGACCTTTTCGATGTCAGCCTTCATTTCAACCTGTATGAGGCTTCGAAGCGGCATGCGGACTATGACCTGACGAAGATCTTCGACAACACGCTAGTACAGAAATATCCGACGATGGCCGTGACCTTCGTGGACAACCATGACTCACAGCCATACCAGTCGCTTGAATCCTGGGTGGAGCCCTGGTTCAAGGAAATCGCCTACGGCCTGATCCTCCTGAGGAAAGACGGATATCCTGTCATCTTCAGTGGGGATTATTATGGCCTTGCAGATGGGACCTATGGAGGACTGCACGACCCCATACGGGATATCGCGCAGATCAGGAAGTATTTCGCGTATGGTCAGCAGGATGACTACTTCAACAACAGGAACTGTGTGGGCTGGGTGAGGCACGGAAACGAGGAACATCCGGTGAAATCCGCGATTGTCATCTCGAACGCCGGCATGGCCACCTTAAGGATGTTCGTGGGCAAGGAGCAGAAAGGGAAGGTCTATGCGGACTACCTGGGGAACAGCACGAACAAGATCAGGATCGATGATGAAGGCTTCGGGAATTTCGAGGTCGGGAATGTCAGCATCTCCATCTGGATCGAGGACGGGATCGACTTCATGGAAATCGGAAAGTAGGGCGGAACCGGTTATAAAGGATAGGAATCCAGGTGGAATCGAATTGAAAAGCATTCCATCACAAGATTTCCATGGGATATGGCACGATAGCATCTTGACAAAGGCTGGTGCTGGTCTTAAGCTTAAGAGACAATCCCTAGTGTTTTACTAGGGATAGGTCTGGAACCCGCATCCGGAAGGAGACCAGAGGAAGATGCCGATGAGGCTGGAAGGTCCGAAAGGGATAGCGGAGAAATTGAAGATATGGGAAATTTTGGAAAGAGATGAGGGATAAGGATGATTTATAACAATGCGATCGAACTGGTCGGACACACTCCCGTGGTTCGGGTGAACACCTTCGATGCGGAGGACAGGGCAGAGGTCTACCTGAAACTTGAGAAATACAATCCTGCGGGCAGCACGAAGGACAGGGCTGCACTGGGCATGATCGAGGCGGCGGAGAAGGACGGACACCTGAAGAAGGGTTCCGTCATCATCGAGCCTACCAGTGGAAACACGGGGATCGCTCTGGCGATGCTCGGGAAAGCGAAGGGCTACCGGGTCATCATCGTGATGCCGGAGACCATGAGCGCGGAAAGAAGGAGCCTGATCAAGGCTTATGGAGCGGAGCTGATCCTGACGGAAGGCACGAAGGGAATGAAGGGTGCCATCGAGAAGGCTATCGAGCTGAGAGAGGATATCGGTGAACTGGGGTTCATCCCGCAGCAGTTCGAGAATCCTGCCAATCCGCAGTTCCACTATGACACCACAGCAAAGGAGATCCTTGAGGACCTCCCTGACATCGACGCCTTCGTCATCGGAATCGGGACAGGAGGGACGCTCACGGTCGTAGGACGGTATCTTAAGGAGAACCGGCCGGATGTCACGATCTACGCGGTGGAACCGGAGAAATCCCCGGTCATCTCGGGCGGAAACCCGGGTCCGCACAAGATCCAGGGAATCGGAGCCGGCTTCATCCCCAAGAACTATGACGGGTCCTACGTGGATGAGGTCATCAAGGTCCGGGATGAGGACGCGTTCAGGACAGCCAAAGAATTCTCCCAGAAGGAAGGCGTTCTGATCGGAATCTCCTCCGGAGGGAACCTGTTCGCAGCGCTTCAGGTTGCGAAGAAGCTTGGAAAAGGCAAAAAGGTGCTGACCATCGCACCGGACGGCGGAGAAAAATACATATCCATGGGGTTATTTGATTAGTAGGTGAAAAATGATAAAGTCCATAATGGAGGATGCAAGGAACATTTTGAATAAGGACCCGGCTGCAAGGAGTCTCGTCGAGGTCCTCCTCCTGTATCCTTCCATGCACGCGATCATCTGGTACAGGATGGGGAATTTCCTCTACAGGCACAATTTCTTTTTCATCGCACGGCTCTTCAGCCAGATTGGAAGGATCAATTCCGGGATCGAGATCCATCCCGGTGCGAAGATCGGGAGGAGGCTCTTCATCGACCACGGCTTCGGTGTCGTCATCGGAGAGACCGCGACGATAGGGGATGACTGTGTCTTCTATCACGGCGTCACCCTTGGCGGTGTCGCGACCATCGAGAAGAAGCGGCATCCGGACATCGGGAACCGCGTGCTGATCGGTGCGGGTGCGAAAATCCTGGGACCCATCAGGGTGAACGATGATGCGAAGATCGGAGCCAATGCCGTGGTGCTGAACGAGGTTCCTGAGTGCGCGACAGCGGTAGGGATCCCGGCACGGATCCTCATCCCAAGGAAGGATGATTCCCATCTCAATGTCTATTACTACAACTACATCTGATGTGAAACCCGCAGGAAAACGTGAAGGCTTGAAACCTTTCCGTGTTATCTGCGGGTTTTTTGCTATAATGGAAAGACAGAGATGAGGTCGTGGAAGATCGGCATCAGAGATCGTGTCACCAGAAATGGGATCTTCATGAATGTATATTTGAGCGCTGATGACGCGATGAAAGGAGGAAGAAGGGATGGAAGAGATCAGGGAGAAGCTTGAAAGCATGGGCCTTGAGGCCTATGGGTTCATGAAGGTGAGGACCATCGAGGAATCCAGGACGTATTTCGAGGAGCGGGAGCGCCTGGGGTTCGTGAACCCTTTCGAGGAGCAGGACATGGAGGTCAAGCTGGACCTCGCTTCGGTCTTTCCAGAAGGGAAGACCATCATCTCCATCGCTTTCCCTTATTTCTACAACCGGACTGTGGCACCGGGGGGCTATTTCTCCGTGTACACCCGGGGGAAAGACTATCATGTCGTCGTCAGACGGTACCTGGAGGAGGTCGCACAGGTCCTGCGTGAAAAAGGATATCAGGCGAAGGTCTTCGCGGACAACAATCCGCTTCCGGAAAGGCTGATCGCCCATATCGCGGGGGTAGGGGAGATCGGTCGGAACCATATGGTGATCACAGAGAAGTATGGCTCCTACGTCTTCCTCGGAGAGGTCGTGACCGACTATGAGATGGAGACGGTTGAACGGGACTACAGGGAGATCCCGGAACACCGGGTATGCGGGACCTGCACGAACTGCGTGAAGGCCTGCCCCACGAAGATCCTTGGAAGCGAGATGTACAACACCAGGCGCTGCATGTCCTACATCACCCAGGACAAGAACATCGAGGATGCGGATTTCGCCCTGTTCAAGGGACGGCTTTTCGGCTGCGACACCTGCCAGCTGGTCTGCCCGCTGAACAAGGATGCCGAAGTGTCCTTCATCGAGGATTTCAGACCCCTGGACTTCATGCAGTCTCCGGATGTGCACGCCCTTGTGGCACTCGACAACGAGGCTTTCAGGAGATACAAGGAGACGTCGTCGGGCTGGAGAGGGAAGAAGCTCCTGCAGCGCAATGCCATGATCGAGCTGGTACGCAGAGGGGAACGCGTCGAGGACCGCTACCTGAACACCGCGTACCTCATGGATTATTACAATAGACTTTTGAGTTTTTTCAAATTATAATGTTCTCAGTAGAAACGCGAGGTATGTCAGATGTTTAGAAAACTGTTATTGAAGGGCGCAGCCCTTACCCCACCAAAATTCCAGAAGTTCGCGGCCGAGAAGGTCCTGGACTACGTCTTCACACGGATTGGCCGGATCACGGTGGAGGGCGGGGATAATCTTCCTGATGTCCATGAACCGGTGATTTTTGTGTGCAACCACCTGAGCAACCTC
>DATISI010000253.1:0-3301 GCA_035581745.1 Clostridiaceae bacterium | reverse complement strand
GGGATACATCCATGACGGAGCCATGGCGTTCCTGAAAAGCGAGTATCAGTATCTTGCCATCTTCATCACCGCAGTAGCTGCAATCATCTTTTTTGTCATCGGATGGGAAACCTCCGTCGCATTCATCCTTGGTGCTTTATTCTCCATCCTTGCCGGATACTTCGGCATGATGGTCGCTACAAAAGCCAATGTCCGAACCGCACAGGCGGCAAGGACCAGCCAGAGCAGTGCACTGAAGATCGCCTTCTCCGGCGGAGCCGTCATGGGTATGGCAGTCGTGGGTCTTGGCGTACTGGGACTCAGCATCCTATACGTCGCATTCAACGGCAATGTCATCTTCCTGACCGGTTTCGGTCTTGGAGCCTCCTCCATCGCGCTGTTCGCGAGGGTAGGCGGCGGTATCTATACCAAAGCTGCTGATGTGGGCGCAGACCTTGTAGGTAAGGTCGAAGCGGGAATTCCCGAAGATGACCCGAGGAATCCAGCGGTCATCGCAGACAACGTCGGAGACAATGTCGGTGACGTCGCAGGTATGGGCGCTGACCTCTTCGAATCCTATGTCGGTTCCATCGTCTCCGCACTCACCCTGGGCGTCGTGCTTTTCGGGAGGCCGGGAGCCATCTTCCCGATGCTTCTCGCCGCAGTCGGAATCGTCGCATCGATCCTTGGTGTCCTGATCTCCAACGGCTCCAAGGGAGACAATCCACAAAAGGCGCTGAATCTGGGAACGTATGTAGCCGGAGGCCTCACGCTTGTCGCTGCAGTCTTCCTCAGCCAGTATGTCTTTGGAGACTTCAAGGCGGTCTATGCCGTCAGCTCAGGACTTGTCGTCGGAATCCTCATTGGTAAGGTCACTGAAATCTACACCTCATCCGACTATAAGAGTGTCAAGAACATCGCAGAGGAATCCCTGTCGGGACCTGCGACAAACATCATCTCCGGTCTGGCGGTCGGGATGTTCTCCACCATGGTTCCGATGATCTTCATCGTGATTGGTATCCTCACGTCTTATTATGTCATGGGCGGACTGGCCAATCCTTCGCATGGACTCTACGGAATTTCCCTGGCCGCGGTCGGAATGCTGTCCACAACCGGAATCATCGTAGCGGTGGATGCCTACGGCCCTATCGCCGACAACGCAGGCGGTATCGCGCAGATGGCAAACCTTCCGAAAGAAGTCAGAGAGATCACAGACAAACTGGACTCTGTCGGAAACACGACTGCTGCAATCGGCAAGGGATTCGCAATCGGATCTGCAGCCCTCACCGCACTCGCCCTGTTCGCTTCCTATGCGGAAGTGGTGGGACTTACCGAGATCAACCTGCTGAATCCACTAACCCTGGTCGGACTCTTCCTTGGTGCCATGCTTCCATTCCTCTTCGGCGCACTGACCATGAAGTCTGTTGGAAACGCAGCCAATGACATGGTACAGGAAGTCAGAAGACAGTTCAGGGAAATCGAAGGGATCATGGAAGGCACAGGAAAGCCGGATTATGGCCGCTGTGTCGAGATCTCCACAAAAGCTGCCCTGAAGGAAATGGTACTTCCAGGCGTACTCGCTATCGTCATCCCGGTCCTCACCGGACTCCTGCTTGGAACGGAAGCCCTGGGTGGTATGCTCACAGGTGCGGTCGCGTCTGGTGTGCTCCTGGCCATCATGATGTCCAACTCAGGCGGAGCATGGGACAATGCGAAGAAATACATCGAATCCGGTGAGCATGGCGGAAAGGGCAGCTATGCCCACAAGGCTGCTGTCGTCGGAGATACCGTAGGAGACCCTTTCAAGGACACCTCAGGTCCTTCGATGAACATCCTGATCAAGCTCATGACCATCGTCTCCCTCGTATTCGCACCAGTGATCGTGCAGTATGGTGGAATCCTGCTTAACCTGCTGCAGTAATCCGAATCAGGCCTATGGATTGGATTAATTTATTGTTAAAAGACCGCCGAAAAGCGGTCTTTTCCATTTTGTTGGGATATACTGTATCTATAGATTGTCCATGTCAGAACCCAATGACAGCTGGTTTGGGATGTTACGGCTCCCGTTTGAGACCCGATTTCCATAGGACAAGGCGTCTGATGACGGGAAATGACTGACATAAAGATGTATAATTCGATGGTTTGCATGTATAATGAGAATATATCTTAATATGCCAGCTGACTGGAGAGAAGAGCCAGAAAATAAAGTAGAAAGGAGTGTATGATATCCTCGGATTAATCATACGAAGAATGTATGCTGATAGAACGATTGATGGAAATCATTAGTGCCCACCATTATAAACCCATGACCGTGGAGGAACTCGCCGCGGACCTTCAGATTCCAAAGAAGGAGATGAAGGAATTCCGCGCCTCCATCACGAAGCTCGAGAGTGAAGGCGTGCTCATCACCCTGAAGAATGGAAGGCTCGCCCTGCCGGACAAGTTCGGAATCATCATTGGGGACCTGACCGTCAACCAGAGAGGATTCGGCTTTGTGACGAGGGGAGAGGAGCAGAGGGATGTCTTCATTCCGCCTTTCGGTATGGCTGATGCCATGCACGGGGACAAGGTACAGGTCAAGATCCTGAGAGAGGACGCCAAGGACAAACGTGCCGAAGGCGAAATCATGCGGGTCATCGAGCGGAAGAACACCTCGATCATAGGCGTGTACCAGGAATCCGCGAATTTCGGATTCGTGACACCTGAGGATGTCAGACTCAAATACGACATCTTCATTCCAAAGAAGAACGCCAATTTTGCGGAGAAGGACGATGTCGTCATCGTGGAGATCATCAAGTGGCCTGAGAAGGGAAGGAATCCCGAAGGAATCATCGCGGAAATCCTTGGAAAGAAAGGCGACAAGGGTGTGGACATCCTGACTGTCGTCAAGAAGTACGACCTGCCAGAGGAATTCCCGGTCAAGGTGACCGAGTTCACCGAGCGTATTCCAGAGGAGATTCCGGATGCTGAACTGAAGCGAAGACGGGACCTTCGTGACCAGATGATCATGACGATTGACGGTGCGGATGCCAAGGACCTTGACGATGCGGTCATCGTGACCAAGAACGATGATGGTACCTACAGGCTGGGTGTCCATATCGCGGATGTCACCCACTATGTCAAGGAAGCGAACCCTATAGACAAGGAAGCGTTCAAGAGAGCGACCTCGATCTACCTTCTTGACCTCGTCATCCCGATGCTTCCGAAGAAACTGTCGAACAACCTATGCTCGCTGAATCCTCACGAACCTAAGCTCACCCTGAGCTGCGAGATGGTCATCGACCAGAATGGAAAGGTCATCGACCATGAGATCTTTGAATCC
>DATISI010000252.1:0-1851 GCA_035581745.1 Clostridiaceae bacterium | reverse complement strand
GTGTAGTTCCCTTCAGAAAGCTTCAGCTTCCTGTCCTCGATGGTCAGGATATGGTCTGCGACGGCATCCACGAACTGCCGGTCATGGGAGACGACAAGGAGGGTCCTGTCGTAGTCCCGCAGGGTCTCCTCGATGACCTCGAGCGCAGGGATGTCCATATAGTTCGCAGGCTCATCCAGGATCAGGAGGTTGATGTCCTGCAGGAGGATCTTCGCAAAGGACACCCTCACCCGTTCGCCGCCACTCAGCATGCTGATGCGCTTGTAGACGTCATCCCCTTTGAACAGGAGACGGGCGAGCAGCAGCCGTACCGTGTTTTCCGGATGGATGCTGCTTTCCATGACATCCTGAAGGATGGTGGAGTTTTCATCCAGCATGTCCATATCCTGGCTGAAATACCCGATCTTCACGCCCAGCGCCACCCGGATGCCTTCCTCCCGCTCCATGATCATCCGGATGAGGGTGCTTTTTCCGCTTCCATTGGGACCGATGAGCGCCACCTTGGCTCCGTTTGGAATGCGGAACTGTGCGTCCTTGAAGATGACCCTGTCTCCAAACGCCTTGTCCAGATGGATCCCTTCAATCAGGACCTTGCTGTGCAGTCTCTGTGCGTCCATGACATCCAGATGCATCCGCGGCTGCCCTTTCGGCCTTTCCTTCACCTCAAGGTGCTCGATCCGTTTCTCTATGTTCTTTACCGCACTGCCCAGGCTGGCCTGTGCCTTCTGCGGTCCCATCTTGTGGAGCCTCGCTTCAGAATTCCCCATCCGTTTCGGGGCCTTCCTCAGACCTGTCACCCTTTCCTTCGTCTCCTTCATGACGTCTTCCAGCCGCTTCTTTTCCTTGTCGTACGCCTCGAATTCGAATCTTGCACGTTCACGCTCCATCAGCTTCTGTTCATGGTAGGCGGTGTAATTTCCCGGATAGCTCTTCACCCGGCCATCCTCGATCTCCAGGATCTGGTTGCACACCCGGTCCAGGAAGCTCCTGTCATGGGAGATGACGACGAGGGCACCAGGATAGGATTCGAACTTGTCTCCCAAAAGCGCGATGCCCTCCATATCCACATGGCTTGTCGGCTCATCCGCGAAGATCAGCACGCTCTGCCTGTCAAAGGCCTCCGCAAGCTTGAACCTCGTCTTCTCCCCTCCGCTCATGCCCTCCTTCCAGACCGGTTCCACTCCGAACCGTGACGCGAGTTCACCGCTTATCACCATCCTGTCCGGAGGATCCAGCTGGGCGATATAGGCGAAATCCCCATACCGCCTGACAGTCCCCTCATCCGGCTTCAGCCGATTACTCAGGATGTCGACCAATGTGGTCTTCCCCGCGCCGTTCGCTCCTACGATGCCAACCCTATCCTCGGAATAGATGCTCAGGTGGTCGACATCGAGGATGAGACGGTCACCATAATATTTCTTCATCTTGTCACATTCAATTAACAGCATAAAAAAACCTCCCTTAGTCGAGAGGATAGCATTCGCTGGCTGTCCTTCCGGGATGAGGACCGGAAGCCTGGCCTGGTCAGTCAGAAGGACTGCAGAAACAGGATTCCGGGTCATACCCGGGAAGACAAAAAAGACAGGCTGTCTTGCGCGATGAGATGCTATCCACTCAGAATTTCCACAGGAAGCATGATGATGAAAGCCTTAGTCTCCTAATGCCCCTCAGCTCTTCCTATCTCCTTCATTCTCGTGAATTATCTCTTCATCTTATGCAGATACCCTGTCCTTTATCGATTTTATTTGCTTTCCATTCCATTATACGAATATGCCCAAGCCTGGTCAACCCCGGGAGACGTGCGGTGCAAGGAAAGGACCCTATCCTTATACTGTGTCCTCCTTCCCCTTA
>DATISI010000251.1:0-8662 GCA_035581745.1 Clostridiaceae bacterium | reverse complement strand
AGGTGAATTCGGCTTCTCGGATTATTCCTATAACCATATTATAAGACAGTACGGACGCAAATCATACCTCCAAAACCATCACGCACCCTTTTTCCACTCGGGCTGCCTTCACAAATCATAGGGTGCAGAAATTAACCTATCCCCTTCCGGATGAATTCATCCGGGCTTTCTATACCCTGAAGCTATTCAGGCTACTTGGAACGATCGTATGATGAAACATTTCTTGTCTATGGATATCTCTAAGGATAGAATGAGATTAAGAATGAATCGTTCAAAACAACCAGCCTAATAAAAGTTTGGAGGGGAATTATGGAAGTCATCAAAGCTGCGGAAATCCTCATCGATAAAATCAGGAAGGACTACAGGGATGATGTTGCGGTCGTGGTCATCATGGGCTCCTATATCTATGATGCCCTGCACAGCAGGTCTGACCTCGACATGTATTATGTACCCAAGACAGAACGGGGAAGAAACCTTGCCAAGGTATTCATCATTGACGGGATAGGATTTGATATCTGGCCAATCTCCTGGGAAAGGCTGGAGCGGATCGCCAGCCACGAGGAGAAAATCACTTCGATTGTCACCGAGGGCCGGGTCCTTTACCATGGCTCCGATAAGGACCTTGAACGCTTCAATCAGCTGAAAGCGAAAGGCCTTGATGTCAGCGACAAAAGCAGGTTCATGGACAAAGCCCAGAAACAGATCGACCAGGCCTATAAGTCCTACTTCAGGCTGCTCCAGGCGAAGGACCTCTCGGAGGCACGCATGCAGGCCATGGGCATCATCTTTTCCCTGACCTATGCCATCGCGCTGCTGAATGGACTTACCGTCAAACGCGGGCGTGGCAAACTGAAGAAGGAGATCATGGACATGCCGCTCGTCCCTCAGAATTTCCCGGAGCTGTATGACACCGTCTTTGAACGTAGCGACATAGACGAAATCAGACGGGCATATGGACAGCTGATCCATGAGACACAGGAACTGGTCCAAAGCGAACAGGACAGGCTGAGGACACCCGCTTCCTTCACGGAGAACCTGGATGGCTTCTATGAGGAACTGATCAACTTCTATAACAAGATCTACCATGCCTGTGAGGTCGGCGATCACTGTACCGCCCTGTTCGCCGCTGCGGAGATCAGGTATGAGATTGAGGATGCCTTCACAGGCACAGGCGTATCCCCAGGACAGCTTCCAGACATCGTAGGTGCATTCGACCCTGTGGACACAGGGCATTTCCTGGACGTGGTGAAGGCCCATCAGAAGGCATTCGTGGAACTGCTCCAGGGAAAGGGCGTGACGCTCAGGGTCCTTCGTGACTTTTCGGAACTTCAAGCCCTCATGGACGCCCTCTAGATAAATCCTGAACCTAAATCCATTTCCAGACGCTTTCCTTATTGCGCACTTGGAATCTACTATTGGAAAGAGGTGATTGATCTTGCAGAGATATCTCGCCCTGGTTATCATCACGTTCCTGATCATCCTTGTAGCCGCCAGAGTGCTGCTCCTGAAACGCGCAGGGATAAAGGCGATGAAGTTCGGAGCGCTGGACAGGACGGACTTCCTCCTTCCCCCTTTCTTCCTTTTCTATCTCTATCTTCTCATCTCCAGCGTCTTCGACCTGCCTCGAATCGGTTTTGAGTTCATCCGTCATGGAGGGATCGCCTGGATTGGCGTAGGGATTGCCGTCCTCGGGCTTCTCCTGTTCATCATGAGCATGGTTGCGCTTGGAAAAAGCTTCCGCGTGGGCATCGATAAGGATGCTCCCGGAAAACTCATCACTTCAGGCATCTACGCTCATACCCGTAACCCGATCTATGTCGCCTTCGGTCTGGTGTTCTTTGGTGTCTTCCTGATCGTGTCAAACTGGATTTTCCTCCTTTACCTCACGTTTGGAACCCTGATGGTCAACAGGCAGGTCCTCCGGGAAGAAGAAACCCTGAAGAAGATCTATGGAGCGGAATATCTCAGCTACTTAAGGAAAGTTCCCCGATATTTCTGAATCGTATTGATGTCCATCATCGAAGGGCGGCATATCTGTCGAGGAAAGGTATGATTCCGACTTCGGATGCAGTGGTTGTTTACCCATGACTCCATGCGCTATACTGGAGTCAACTATGGAAATTGTTCCAATCCCATCAAGATAGAAAGAGGTGTGGAAATGAGTAATACAGTGGATTCCCAGACACAGACCATGATCGACAATGTGCCTGAAAAAACCGGCAAGCCACTTGAGGCGTGGTTCCAGATCCTTCACGAATCCGGCTTCCAGAAGCACGGTGAAATGATGAAACTGATGAAAGAAAGCTATGGGGTCTCCCATGGATTCGCAAACCTGATCGCCCTCCTCTACAGGCAGAAGGAAGCTGGCGGAAAGCCTCCTGAAGAGGATCTGGTGGCAGTACAGTACGCTGGTGCAAAAGAAGGTCTTCTCCCCCTTTACGATGCGGTCATTGATGCGGCACGTTCCTTCGGTACGGATGTGGAGATCGCCCCCAAGAAGAACTATGTCAGCCTCAGGCGAAGCAAACAGTTCGCCATCGTCCAGCCCAGTACGCGGACCCGGGTCGACCTCGGGCTGAATCTCAAGGATTATCCCCCGACTGACCGACTGGAGCAGGGGAACATCTTCAACGGGATGTGCACGCACCTTGTGAAGCTGGAATCCGTCGAAGATCTTGACCAGGAAGTGGTCAGCTGGCTGCGCGCAGCTTACGACCAGGCCTGATTCCTCCGCACCATACCCGTATGGATTCTTTTCATCTTGTCATCACGATAAAAGCCAGGATCACCTTCATTTGTAAGGTGTCCTGGCTTTTGAATTGCTACTTCCGTCGACGCTCTGCTGTGCCTATACATGCACGCCTCTACGATTCAGGTGTTAAAGGGTGGCATCTCAAGCCATCAGCTGTCCTTCACGCTTCATTCCAGCTCAGCAATCATGACCTTGTATCCTGCTACTTCAATCCCGCTTCCTTCACCGCTTTGATGAACCGCTTGGAATCCGTGACATTTCCAAAAACGCCACCCTGCATCTTGATGGATTTGATTGTTGACTCGTAGTTGCCGTAATCTGTGGCACCCGTTCCATCCTTGAGCAGGATGCACCAGAAGCCATAGTCGTTGGCCTCTCTCATGATGGTTCCGACGCAGACATCCGTGGTGATTCCAGTAAGGACCAGATGGGTGACACCAAGGTTCTTCAGCAGCATATGGATGGTGCTGGACCCGAATGCCCCTTTGCCTGCCTTGTCCACAACATACTCGCCATCGATCGGATACAGTTCATCGATGATGTCCCAGTTCTTCTGTCCTCTGACGAGCAGTTTTCCAAGCCCGTTCTCCGGAGTGTTTCCAATTCCCACACCGTTGCCGATGATCTTGCTTCTCAGCACCTTGTTGAATGGAGCATCTGAAAGGTCTGGAAGGTGTCCCTCCCTGGTATGGATGACCTTGATGTCTGTTCCCCTGATCTCCTCCAGGACATTCTTGATGGGTTCGATTGCCGCCGCTGTGAGGGACAGGTCATAACCCATGACATCCACATAGCCTTTTTCCCCACAGAAGTCCACCTGCATGTCGATGGAGAGGAATGCTGTCCTTCCAGAGTCCAGCTCGACATAGGCGGTGTCTCCAAACTGAGGGCAGTCCTCGACCTCTACCTTGAACAGCTTTCCTTTAGGCTCGCCGTACAGCCAGGTAGGAAAGGCGAAGGTCTTCGTTTTCTGGAAGTCCTCATACGCCTCATCGACTTTCTTCAGGAACTCCTCCCTTCCCTTATCCATGAATTCTTCGTACTTTCTGATCTCTTTAGACATCTTATGTCTCACTCCTTATTTTTTCTCATCTGTCTAACGTCTCCGGGACAATCCCGAAGACCATGGACCTCTTTTTGTGGCCCGTGTTCCTGTTCCTGCGTTACCGGTCACTTTTCCTGATCCGGAACACCAGCTGTTCCAGGATGATGACCATGACGATGACCGTGATGACGGAGTTTCCAAGCAGCGCACCGACCAGTCGAGGCAGACTGTTGAAGAAGGCTTCCGGCAGCATGGATGTCCCTAGTGCGAAGAATACCGAGAAACCGACGATGAAAATCTCACGGGTCTGGAAGGATTTTCCCTTCTGGACATTCTGAGCGCCGATCCCGATCAGGGTGGAGGCCACACCAAGGAGGACGGCTCCCGCAACCGGTTCCGGCATGGCAGCCATAAGTCCGCCCATCTGTCCGAAGAAGCTCAGCACGATGAAGATGACGCTCGCGACAAGGATGAAGAACCTTGCGGCGACCCTGGTCAGGAGGACGAATCCCAGGTTCTCGCCATAGGAGACGTATCCCGGAACGCCCAGTATCCCGGCGAGGGTACCTTCCACCAGTCCGAAAATCGTGAAATACCTCTTCTCCCTTGCTTTAGGAACTTCCACGCCGATGATCCCGGAGTAGCCCTGGACATTTCCATAGAGGTTGACTGCGGAGAAGATGTTGACGATGACCATGGTAATGATCAGGTCCATCGGTGGAATCTGTGTACCGAAGGGGAAGAGTGCTGGCAGGGAGAATGTCGGCATCGACCTGACGAGCGCCCAGTCAAATTCTCCACTGACGATGAAGACGAGATAACCCAGGGCAATGGTGATCAGCACCGGAATTGTGGCGAGGATCCCTTTCCCTTTGATGGACAGCCACCCGCAGAGGAGTGCCAGGAATATCCCCACATAGAAGGGCCATGAAGCCTGATAGGAGGCGATGAGCCCCATCCCTACAGAGCTCGTCGTCAGTCCCACCATCATGATCATGGAACCCAGCACCAGCGGTGTCCAGACCCTTCCAATCTGGCTGATCAGGCCTATTCCACCAAGAATCGCAACGACAATACCCGCGATGATATAGGCATTGAAGGACATCAGGGCGTATTCCCTGCCGCCGACGGTAAATGCCGCCATGATCGCCAGGGAAGGGATGATATTCGGCCCCGACACCATGGAAAGGCGGTGCCCCGCGATGGTCTGCACCAGGGTGGAGATTCCGATCATGAGGACGACCCTGGACATGTAGCCCCCCAGAACATCCCCGGTCAGCCCCAGTCCCAGTCCGACGATCGCATATCCCCAGACGACGGGGTAGAACATGATCAGGACCCACTGCACCGAATACAGGATGGTATCCTTTGTGGATTTCGGTTTATCCTCTGGTCCGTACACCAGGTCAAGCCGGTTATCTGATTCTGACATTGCTCTAAACACCTCTTTTCTTATCGATTTTCAACCGTTCGCGAGGCTGCCTCCCTTGAGAGAACTTTCTCATCTTTCCCTTTCCCTGGGATATTCCCGGCAGCCTGCGCCTGCATTTTCCCGCGTTCCTATCCTTCCGCACTGTCCTCTACCGTCTCTCCGCTGTAGGCCGCAATCGCCTTCTCGAAACATTCCATCGGTGGATGGACAAGACCGGCACCTACCTGGCCTACGCCCGCGACCTTGTGTGCCATACCGGTATTGATGATGGGAAGGACCCCTTTCTCGATGACTTTCAATAGGTCGATCCCAATCGCAGAGCCACGGAAGTCAAGGTTCGGGATGGAATAGTTGCCGTTCTCACCCGCGGTGATGGTATACATCTGCTCGCTGTATCCAATCGCATCCCTCACGTTTCCGCCCACGAACTGGACGATGGCAGGTGCTGCGCCCATGCTGAACCCACCGAGCCCCATGGTTTCTGTGATGGCACTGTCCCCGATATCCGGTGCGGCATCATCCTCGGTGAATCCTGGGAACATGAGACCCTTCACCATGTTCGCCGGCCCGGTGAACCACTGGTCCTTGCCCATTCCGCTCACCTTGATCCCGAATTCCACACCGTTCCTCGCCATGGTCGTGATGATGGTGGATTTTTCCACCCCCTGGGCCGCATCCACAGCCGACTTGCATGCCGGCATGGACAGGTTCAGGAAGTAGTGGTCATTCTCCTTCATGAATCTCAGGACCTTCTCGAGACGCTCCGGTTCGTAGCCCGTCTTCACGACATACAGGGCGATCTCCCGGAAGAACAGGCTTGTGGAAGCCTTGTTCCTGTTGTGGCATTCATCCCCCATATGGACGGCCTGGGAGATGATGGACTTGAGGTCAATCCCCTCTTCCGTAAGGCTGAGGGCTTTCTTCAGTACAGGAGCGAAATCCGTCTCGATCCACTTGAGCCTGCTGATGACCTCCTCGCTGAACGCGCCGTACCTCAGCACCTTTCCAAGTCCCTCATTGACTGTGGCATAGCTGTGGTTCCCGTAGGTCTTGTTGAAGATGACATGTACCGGCATGGACGGGGAGATGATTCCGGCCATCGGTCCTACCGCACCGTGCGCATGGCAGGGTTCGAATACGATGTCTCCGGATTCCGCAAGCTTCACAGCATCCTCCTCACTATCCGCACGTCCTTCATAGATCAGGGCACCAATGATCGCACCCTTCATCGGTCCTGCCATGTCCGCCCATTTCACCGGCGGTCCCGCATGCAGGATAATATTGGGCTTCATGCCCGGAATCACGTTGATCGCCTTGTCCACATCGACAAGGATCGGGTGGGAATTCTTCATGATTTCAACGACCTTCTCGTTGGCTTCCCGGATTCCCTCATCCTTATTCAGCCTGTCGATGATCCGCAGAAGCTCGATATTTCCGGATGCCGGAGGCGTCCAGTCGAGATGGGTGACCTGCTGGTTCTGATCTTCCAGCTCATCCTTGAATGTGCTGGTACCCATATTCAGTATCTTCAGTTCCTCTTGGAACAGGTTGTTTATATTTGACATCACAATCCCTCCCCCTACGCCAGCAGGTCTTTTGCAAGACTTGCTGCTTCGGTGTTGCTCTCCAGCACGACGACGCCCTCATTTTCCAGAATCCTGCGCTGCGCCTCATAGTTCTGCTTGTCGAGATCCGTGCCACAGATATAGGCTACAAAGACAAGACCTCTGTCTTCATCGGCTGCAAGCTTCTTCGCCTTCTTTATGGTATCGATCGTGACTCCAGCCGGATCCTCGTGGGACCCGAAGCCCAGTTCGAAGTCCAGCAGGATGACCCCCACCTCCGGATCCTTCGCTTCCTTCATGATCCAGTCCAGTCGCAGGGAAGGTTCAATCATCGGATGAGGCTTCCCCTTTGTGAACTCATCCTCGCCAAGGTCGATGAGGACGTTCCCGGTGTAGGATTCTGAGCTCGCAAGCTTCTCTTCTTCCTTCTTCGCGACATTGCTCCTTACCTCGCCAAGTCCGCTTCGAACCACCGACAGGGCTTCGGCACAAAGGGTTCCCCCACAATACAGGCCTCTCAGGTATTTCTGCTGTGGCTGAAGTCCGTTCCTGAGTTCCGCGACCCTTTCCGGCGTCACGGCTTCCTTCTCCACGCGCTCCACCTTCAACCCCACCTTCTCCACAGCCACCCTCGCAGCATCCGCCAGTCCGTAGACGAATGTGTCCTGTGGAATCTGCTCGTGGTCTTTCGCTCCATCGAGGAAGCAGACCACCACGGGTTTCTTCGTTCTTGCCACCTCTTCAAGGATCTTCTTCGCGACGGATTTCGCAGGAGGTTTGGACACGAGGACAATCACCTCCGTATGCTCATCCCGGCCTAGCGCCTTCAGTCCTTCCAGCATCATGATTCCGCCAATCTCTTCCTTCAAGTCCCGCCCTCCGGTACCGATCGCCTGGGAGATGCCGCCGCCAAGGCGGTGGATCTGCACCATGACCTCCTGGAGCCCTGTTCCCGCAGCGGCGACGATTCCGATACTGCCCTTCCTCACGACGTTGCAGAAACATAGGGCGACATTATTGATGGAGGCGGTCCCACAGTCCGGTCCCATCACGAGGAGACCTTTCTCCCGTCCGAGCTCCTTCAGTTCCTTCTCATCCTCCATACTGACATTGTCACTGAAGATCATGACATGGAGGTTGTTCTCCAGGGCAATCCGGGCCTCTCTTGCGGCAAAATCACCCGGAACGGAGATCAGGACCAGGTTGGCCTCGACGCCTTCATCCAGTGCCTGCATGATTCCTTTTGGAGGCACAGCCTCCCCTTTCGTTCCTCCCGTCTTCTTCGACGCCAGCAGGTCATCGACGAGTTTCAGCGCCTCCTCATAAGTCTCCTTATCCTTGGCATCGATCGCGATGATCAGGTCGTTGCTGCCTGCGGAATCGGATTCGCTGCTCGACATTTTAGCATCCCTCAGGAACTCCTTGTTCATGTCCGTCCCCATGGCCACCACGGCATCGGAAACCCCTTCGAGCACCTTCACCTTGTTGGACAGGGACATGAGGGTAACGGAATCCTTGTAGGCGTTCTTCCTTACGATTATTTCTTTCATCTCATCAGCCTCCGTTAGATGAAGCAGCAGTTCCTCCGCCCTTCCTTGAGCGGGGAAGGCCTGCTTTGAATCAGGGGGTCAGGGGATGCACACAGCGGTGCATCCCCACCCAGACTAAGTGACGACAACCGCGACGATGATCAGCAGCACAAGGGCCGAAACGACATATTTGAAGTTGCCACGGATGACATCGATGATGTCGATCTCAAACCCCTTGGAAAGCGCTGCCACATTGATCTGCACGGGACTGATCTGGGTCCCGAGACCTGTAGCGATCGCCACAAATCCCATGGCCAGCGAAGAGAGTCCCAGGGTCGA
>DATISI010000250.1:0-8078 GCA_035581745.1 Clostridiaceae bacterium | reverse complement strand
GATGGCCGCCCTGGTGTTGGTCGTGGACTTCTGGCTGAAGGTCTGCATGAAGAACGCCAGCGTGGTGCTGAACACCCCGAGATAAAGGATGGCAGCATATCCCCCACCTGCTGTACCCAGGAGCGTCTCCCCTCTCACCAGCATCACAGCCATGGAAAAAAGGAAAGCGGTGTTCATCTGGACCAGGGTAAGGTCTATGGCACTGTCCTCGGAGGAGTACTGACCGGTATAGAAGATATGGTAGGCGAAGGCGATGGCACACAGGAAGCTCAGGAGGTCTCCCAGATTGATGGCCCCGGTAGGGTCGAGGGAGATGATGCCGACGCCGGCCAGCGCCAGGATGGCTCCCGCGATATCCTTGCGGTTCAGCCTGTTCTTCAGGATCAGGAACCCGAGCAGCGGAACCACCACCACATTCACCGCGGTCAGGAAGGCATTCTTCGATGGGGTGGTGAGCTCAAGTCCCAGGGTCTGCAGCAGGAAAGCCACATACAGGAAGAACCCGATGATGAAACCTCTCATGAGGGTCTTCCTGGAGAGCTTCAGTATCCTCCTGAAGAAGATGATGTTGAGCAGCAGGGAGGCGACCAGGAAGCGACCTGTGAGCGCCTCGTAAGGGGTCATGTATCCGAGCCCGATGACGCTTCCGATGAATCCGCTTCCCCAGATCATCGCGACGACCAGAAGTCCGATCTCCCCTTTATATTTCCTCATTTCTCCACCACCTTCGTCTTTCGTTTTATCAATGCTACTATTCTATCACAATATGCGGTGGATTTCACAAGAAAAAAGTCTCCAGCCAGAATTTCCTCTGGCGGAGATAGTTCCATTTGTTGTGCCTGTAGCGTTCATTCCTGCCCGCGCCAAGGAATCTTCCCAGAAGGGCGCATCCTAATGTCCTCTTCTGCTCAACCGATAAGGCTCTAGTGGAAGATCATCCTGATGAACTCTATTGAAGCAGGTGGTGAAGGCGGGACATCGGTCAGGACAAGTGTGCCTGATTGTTCCTCCATCTCGACAGAATCCAGCATTCCCGTGATGCGGACGGAATGGTTCTTCCTGTTGTGGTAGGAGCCAAAGATGCCTCCTGGTATTCCATTGTCAACCGTCCCTCTGTCCAGGATCCCAGGGACAACCCTGATGTCCAGGCTTAGCGTATGGACCACTGAGCCGCTTTCCCCTGGCGTGGTAAGCCTCTCCTCATTGAGGAAATCCGACCGTTGCTGGGGATAGAAGACCTCAAGTCCTTCCACGAACATGCTGATCTGCAGATAGGTTCCTACCCTCTTCTCGAAGTCGATACTGCCCAGGGGAATCTGTCCTGAGAATTCTCTCGTCCCCATGTAGCTTCCCTCTTTGCCATAATACTCCGTGATGAGGGTGAGGGTGCTCATCTCCGGAAAGTTCTCATTCTTCTCCACATTGACCATATGGTGGGCATAAAGCCCGTCCTCGTCTGGTTCCTGAAGTTTCCAGCTCATCCTCAGTGCGAGGAAGGTCCGTTCTTTTTCTGCTAGTTCGATGGACTTCGCAGAAACGACCATAGATGAGGTCAGAAAAACCATAACGAGCAGCCAGATACCAGCCACTTTCTTCATCTTGTTACCTCCCATTACCGCTTCATCGGTGTCAATCCCCTTATCGCACAGCGGATTTCTCATTCGTATAGGACTACCCTTTTTTCCATTATAAGCTAACTGTACTGGAGAGATATCTTCATTCCATGAACCTATCGTGAAATAATAGTAAATTCTCTTGCACGGTTCCATATCGGAATCTCCTGAAAGCGTTGTGCCGCCTGGATTCCAGCCTGACCAGCCTTCCTGCCTCTTGGCATGGGTCATTTGATAAACCCTGTCGCTTCCGTTATGATGAAAATACCATAGGTTCATGTGTCAGGGAGATATGCTGTAGTGGCGTGAAGACGTGACCATCTCTCTGGAAGCGGCTTCCTTAATCGCAGGCTTTTACGACCTGCAGGGCAGGTCAGGGAGGATTTCCGATGAAAGACAGCTCATCTGAAGCTTTCATCCAGTTTTGGAGTAGGGAGAGGAAGAGGGGGAAGACCTGGTATATCCTCTCGAACAGCATGCTTCTTGCGCTCGCCACGTGCCTGGGTGCTGTGGTGGGGAGATGGATCCTGAGAGGTGACCCACCCTTCCTCGACCCCGTCATCTTCTTTGCAGGGTACGGCGGAGGATTCCTGGGAACCTGGTTCCGATGGACGGACTATGAGGAGAGATATGAGGAACTGACACGGCAGAGGAGAGGATGATCATCCTCCCTCTTTTTTTGCACTTCTTTCTCCTTCCTGTTGTCTTCCTTCCCTTACCCTCCTTATAGGTGAGGACTGCATCCTTCAAAGTCAGCATACGTCTTTCGAACATTCAGGCGGCCTCATCCAAAGGAGTGGCAGCATCCGGATGGCCGCAAAAAAAGACAGGGTACATTTAGCCCTGTCTGTAATCTGCTTCATTCCTTCACTTTACCTTCTCTTCCTTCGACGCTTCTTTTTCCTTACGCTTCTCCATGCAGTTTCGGCAGACACCCTTGAAATTGTATACCTTGCTCTGCACATCGAAGCCATCAAGGTCTCCGGACAGCGTCGACAGGGGGACTTCGATATTGATGTCGTAGATATTCTCACAAACCTCGCATTTGAAATGCCCGTGTGCTGACGGGTTGTAGATGTCGTAGCGAGCCTCTTTCGACTCGATGGGCAAAACCTCGATCAGCTTGTGCTCGATGAAGAGGTTCATGGTGTTATATACCGTAGCCTTGCTCAGGGTTGGAATATCCCCGATCAGCGCCTCATAGATGTCATTGATGGAAGGATGGTTATGGGTACTCATCAGATATTCAAAGATGCGCTTCCGCTGATAGGAAGGCTTCACGCCATTCTCCCGCAGATAGACATCGATATTCTTGACATTCATTTAGAACACCTCCCATTTTAGAATCATTAGAATCTGATATTAATTCCATTTTACCAAAAAAAAGCCACTAATTATTGCCCTTAAACAAATAATTAGTGAACTTTCAGCTTTTATTCAGCTATTCCTGCTTCTTTTGCACTGATTCCCGGATTTCTACACGAATGGGCCCATCACAAGGTTGCTATTCCGGGTATACGCTTCTACCGCAACGTGGATTACTCCTCATCACTGATAAGGTGGTCCCGCTTCGCGACATCCCGCATCCTCTGGTCGATGACCTCAGCTGGCGAGACATGGGAGATCCTTGCATACCTGTAATTGGCTGCCGCCGCCTCGATGATGACCGAGATGTTCCGGCCGCTCCTCACCGGGATGATGATCTTCTTCACATCGACCCCAAGGATTTCCTGGAACTCGTCCATGCCCAGCCTGTCGTAGTCTCCGTCATCCCTCCAGTGTTCAAGATGGATGATGAGGTCAAGCCGCTTGTTGGGGATCATGGTGGAAAGTCCATAGAGCGCGGAGACATCGATGATGCCCATGCCTCTAACCTCCATCATGCCGAAGGTGATTTCCGGAGAGCTTCCACGGAGGATTCCGTCGACCTCCCTGACATCCACGGCATCGTCCGCGACGAGCCGGTGACCGCGCTTCAGGAGCTCTAGTGTGGCTTCGCTCTTTCCAATTCCACTTTCTCCAGTGATGAAGACACCCATACCGTAGATGTCGACCAGGACGCCGTGCAGCCTGATTTCAGGTGCGATGGCGTTGGCGAGGTACTGTGTCAGCTTGGAAATGAAAGTTGTCGTGGAAAGGTCCGTCCTCAGCAGCCACTTCTTGTGGGTTGTCGCTGCGTCCACGATCTCTTTGTGTGGTTCCAGACCTCTTGTGATGATGGCACAGGGTATCCCGTAGCGCATGAATCTGGACAGTCTTTTCTTTCTCAGTTCCGGAATGAGTTCGTCGAGGAAACTCCATTCTCCGGACCCGATGACCTGGATCCTCTCTTTGGAGAAATAGTTGTAGAATCCTGCGAGCTGAAGCCCGGGTCTGTTCACGTCTGTGATCTTGATCAAGTCATTTTCTGGTCCCCTGACCAAAACTTCCAGTTTGAAGTCCTTGATCAGCTTCTCTACGGTTACCGCCATGTCCCATTACCCCCAATTATTTTTTCGGTTCTATACCTTCAAGGCTCGTTCGGAGGTTGTTCCTGACCCTCTGGACGTATTCTTTCCGAAGCGCTTCCCGTTCCTGCGCTTCTTCCGGGGTCAGTTCCCTTTCTTTCGCGAGCTTCGTGAATCCATTTATCTTTTCTACCAGTTCTTCGTGATTCAAGATTTCCACTCCTTAACAAAAATTGCTCTGCATAACTGCAGAGCAACCACTAGCTTTTTCTAGTTTCCCAATATGCCGTTCACCTATGATCCATACCTGCTCTCTGCAGGTGGGTCCTCCTCAAATGAATTCTCTATCTCCTTACGTTCCTAGGGGAAGGTGTAGCTACTACCTTAAGTCTGATATCATCCATTCTGTTAGAGGTCCCGGATAAGTAATGTAGGTTGAATATATAGGCTACACGCACATCTCAGGATTCCTTTGATTTAATTATAGCATAAACCTGGGATTTTGCAAGTTTGCTCACTGGCTATTAACTTAATATTCTGTTAATTACTTTCTGAAAACTTATTGAATTCTGTCAATGGTAAACAACTTGCGAATGAAGTTGAAACCACCTTTACAGGCTGAGCTCTTCCAGAACGGTCTCCAGGTCTACATCCAGGTCGTCCCTTAGGAACATGAAGATGACTTCCAGTGTGCCGTAATCTTCCGGATCGATGTCATAAGTGATGAACTGCCCATCGATGTTCTTGTCCTCGATGATCTCTTCCACCATGTCTCCGATGTTGTCGACCGCAAGGTCTGTCAGATAAGGGAAAAGATAGTCGTAATAATATTCGTCGGAATCCACTTCCGCTTCATCCTTCGCGTATGTCGCGCCTGCCGTCAGTTCCTCTTCATCAAAATCGTAGAATGCGCGGAGAACCAGTACACCGTCCTCTTCCTTGACGACTTCAACATCACTGAGGTCATTGTTCTGGAGCATTTCTATAATATCCTGCTTATTCATTGCCTTCCTCCTTCGTATATAACAGATTCTTGTATTCTTTCTTGACCTTCAGGAATTCCTCATCGCTTTCTACAGCATTGAGTTCTTCCTTTCCTTCTTCATCCTCATCGACCCTGTACACGTACTCATCTTCGCTGTCCTCATCAAGAGGAGCGAGGATCAGATATTCCTGTCCTTCGACATATATTCTTGCGACGGCTTCAAGTTCGACGACATTGCCATCCTCATCTTTGAATTTCATGATTTCTCTATCTTCCAAGTAATCAACTCCCTACACTTTAGTTTTATCCCTTTTAATATACCATCTAATAAATATAGCTTCAACGAAAATAACAGAAAAGAGCCCGTCCCGGGCTCTTTAATTTGAATATCTGAACAGGTAGTTAACGGTATGTTTCCACTTCTTCATGGAACCTGTCGATAAAGATATCACATGCTGCATACTCTTCGGGAGAAGCGACGAACTTGAACTTGAAACCCTGAACCGGTCTCATTTTCAGTCCTCTCATCCTGTCCGTCAGTAGATCCACGCCTTCTCCCGTCCATCCATAGGACCCGAAGGCCGCGCAGACCTTTCCCTTGTTCGTGATGGCGGAGGCATGTCCCAGGAGCTCCCAGGTCGGTAACACCGCATCCCTGTTGATGGTCGGTGACCCGATGAGGAAGGCTTTGGAGGCTTCGAGCCTTCTTGAGGCTTCCTCGATCCCGATTTCCGTAATGTCGTTCACATGGACGGTATGCCCTTTCTCCCTCAGTCCTTTCGCGATATGCTCCGCGACGTCCCCTGTGTTTCCATAGGCGGAGACATAAAGGATTTCGATGTCCTTGCCATAATCTTCGGGAAGACGAGCCCATTCCCTGTATTTGTCCAGGTAGAACCCGATATCCTCTGTATGCACCGGTCCATGACTGACGCATACCATGTCGAAGTCATAATCCTCGAGCTTGTCCAGGGCCTTGTTCACAAAATTCTTGAACGGTCCCATGATGACGTCGAAATAATACTTCATCTCTTCGAGATACGTGTCCGCATCCTCCGCAGACTGCGCGGTATCATCCGCATAGTGGCATCCCAGGAAGTCACAGGTGAACATGGTCTTCAGTTCCCTCGCATAGGCAAAGATCGTATCCGGCCAGTGGAGGTTCGGTGCGGAAATGAACTCCACATTGAGGTCACTCCCCAGGCTAAGGACACTCTTGTCCCTGGCATCGATCCAGCCGAAATCCCGATTCAGGATTTCCTTCAAATAGTTCTTAGCGGCCATGGAGGAGACCACCTGGGCCTCCGGATAGTCATCCAGCAGGGCACCGATGGTACCGGAATGGTCGCATTCCGTATGGAGGGTGATGATGTAGTCCACCTTCCTGTCTCCGATGACCTCGACGATGTTCGCCTTGAACCTGTCATAGTACGGATTCTTCACGTTGTCGACGACAGCCACCTTGTCCTCCCCGACCAGCAGGTAGGAATTGTATGTGGTTCCCTTCTTCGTTTCCATGATAATATCAAATACCCTGAGTTCCGGATTGTCCACGCCAATCCAGTAGAGTTTATCTTTCAAAAGTTTTGCAGCCATTTTCTCACCCCGTATATTAAATTTCTTACTATTGTATTGTATCAAATTTATAAGGGTTTTGCACGCATTTTTCGGCTTGGTATACGTTTCCAAGTGTGAAATCTGGAGATTTTTGTGGAATGAACCTTTCCCATGATGCTGCCAGGGTTATGCCCGCGTAGCCTTTGCTGAGCCATGTGCCCGACTATGCTGAGGAAGGTGCGTATGCGCGAAGACCCTGGCGGTATGGGCATCCAGAGTTCGGAACTGAAGAATGGCCGAAAAAGCTGATGACGGAGAATGATTATCGAAAGATGTTGACATCGCTCCTCGTGCAGGTTATATTAAGATAGTTCGGATGCAAACTAATATTGATCATTACGTTATAAACAAGAAAGGACAAAGGAGGACTGGATCGATGAAGAATGAACTATCTTATCGCACTGCCATGCTGATCCGGGAGATCCATTCCCTGACGGCGCATTCCATGGAAGAGAGTGTGCGTGAGAGTGGTCTCACCGTACAGCAGATTCTTGTCGTCAAGCTTCTTGGCCACAAAGGAGAACTTACCATCAACAGGCTCTGCGAAGAGATGAACCTGACCAAGGGTACAGTTTCCGGTATCATCACAAGGCTGGAAGAGAAGGGATATGTCGAGAAGTTCAAGAAGGACCAGGACCGTCGTGAGACGTATGTCCGTTTCTCTGACATGGGACTGCAGTTCGCAAGAGCGTTCCGGAGCCGCATCGAGAAGAGCTATGCCCATATCTTCGAGGGAATCGATGAAGCGGAAATGGAATCCTTCATCCGCAACCTCACGGTGATCCGGGACAGGGTCGCACACCGGGATACCCCCTAGGACCTCCTGATCCTCACCTGAAGGTCAGACAGTTCCCGCAAGTGATCGTCTTTCCGCCTCCCCTCCACCTTAATAATTCAACTGTTACCCTAACCTTTCATCCCCTTCCTTTCATCTTTATCATTTATCTAGTTCCTTCTATTTTTCACTTTTTACCTTTATCATTCACCCTTATCCCTTCTCCATTCCCCTTTGCCCTTTATCCATCATCCCCTGCCCAAGTTGGCGGAAAACCACATCGTAAAATATAGCAATCAAGGAGATAATCATGCAAGCCATATTCGAGACCATATTTGACATCGTCTATCTCACCAGCGTCATCACCATGGGATTCCTCATGGTGAAAGGAAACAGGGGGAGCCAATATTTCCGCCTTTTCGGGATCATGGCCATGACCCTCGGAATCGGCGATGCTTTCCATCTGATCCCAAGAGCTTATGCGCTGAACACCTCAGGGCTGGCTGCGAATGTCGTTCCGCTCGGAATCGGGAAGTTCGTGACATCCGTCACGATGACCGTCTTCTACGACATGCTCTATGAACTCTACATGATGAAGTCTGGAGCTGTGAAGAACAAGAAAATGGATGTCACCATCTATG
>DATISI010000249.1:0-5881 GCA_035581745.1 Clostridiaceae bacterium | reverse complement strand
AACAGCCTCACACTTGCCGTCATCCTGGCGATCCTCTCCTGGGCCGGCCTGTACAGGACCATCCGGGCGGAGGTGCTGTCCCTGAAGGAAAGGGAGTTCATCGAAGCGGCGTTCATGCAGAACCTCTCCCTGAGCCACATTGTGTTCAAGGAAATCGCCCCGAACCTGATGGGCTTCATCACCGTCAACTTCACGCTGCTCATGCGTGCCTCGATCTATTCCCAGGTTGGCCTTGTCTTCCTGGGGATCCTCCCACTGGACCAGAACTGGGGGGTCATGATCAACCATGCCTGGACGCAGGGCGTAATCTACAGCAAGGACTCCATCCTGTATATCATCTCGCCTACCGTCATGATCTGTCTGCTCATCATCTCCCTGGTCTGGATAGGGAAGTCGCTTGAGGATGTATTCAATCCTTCGTTAAGAAAGTAGGTGTTGCCGTATTGAACCAGGTAAGTGATGTCAAAGAAACCCTTTTGGAGATACAGAACCTTTCCGTCGAATTCAAGACGAAAAGGGGTCCCCTGAAAGCCGTCACCGATGCTTCCGTCACCATCTTTGAGCATGAATCTGTCGCGCTCATTGGAGAATCAGGATGCGGGAAAACCACACTGGCCAATGCCATCGTCGATATCCTTCCCCTGACCGCAAAGATATCCCAGGGGAAAATCCTGTACCATAAGGCCGATGACACGGTCGTGGATCTCCTGGAGCTGAAGAAGAACAAATTGCGGCATCTCCTGTGGGACCAGATTGCGATGATGTTCCAGGCCTCACAAAGTTCCTTCAATCCCGTCAAGAAGGTCCGGATGGACTTTTTGGATACGGTCAGGGCGCATGATTCCAGCCAGTCCAGTGCGGAGATCCTGGAGAAATCCAGATCGCTTCTGCAGCTGGTCATGCTGGATGGGGAGAAGGTGCTCAATTCATTCCCTCACGAGCTTTCAGGAGGGATGAAGCAGAGAGCGCTGCTCGCGCTGTCCCTGCTGCTCGACCCCAGACTCATCATCCTCGATGAACCGACGACAGCCCTTGATATCCTGACGCAGGAGAAGATCCTGGTCCTTCTGAATGACCTCAAGCAGCGTTACGGATTCAGCTACCTGTTCATCACCCACGACCTGAGCATTGTCTCGGAACTGGCTGACGTCGTCGTGACGATGTATGCCGGGCGGATCATCGAGAAAGCGCCGGTGAAAGAGTTTTTCAAGAACCCCCGACATCCTTACAGCTACGGCCTTATCGGGGCAATCCCGCACCTGTCCCTGGAAGAGAATGAGCTCGTCTCCATTCCCGGTTCACCGCCCGATCTCATTGAACCGAGGGCCGGATGTCCTTTTGCACCAAGATGCGAGAACAGGCTTCCGCGATGTATCGAGGAAATGCCTGCGATGACCCCCTGCGAGAACAAGGAACATGTCTATGCCTGCTGGAATCCGATAAATGGAGTATAAGCGTATGGAACATTTGATCAACATGAAAAACGTCGAGAAAAGCTTCAACCAGAAACGTGGCGAGAAGATCACGATCCTTCGTGATATCAACCTGAGTCTTAATACGGGAGAGACCCTCTGCGTCGTGGGAGAGTCCGGGTGTGGAAAAACCACGCTGGGACGCATCCTCGCAGGTCTGATCCCTTACTCTGAGGGGTCCTATGTCTTCGAGAATCACGAAGTTTCCCAGCTGAAGGGGGAGAACCGGGACAATTTCCGGAACCATGTCCAGCTCATCCACCAGAACCCCTATGAGTCGCTGAATCCTACCATGATGATTTTTGACATCATCGCCAATCCGATCCGGAAACACCGGGGGATTACGGACACGGCTCAGCTTTATGCGGAAGTGACCCGTCTGCTGGACATCGTCGGCCTGACACCGGTATCGGATTTTGTGGACAAATATCCGTCCTATCTGTCCGGAGGCCAGAGGCAGCGCGTATCCATCGCCCGAGTCCTCGCGATGGACCCCAAGTTCATCGTGGTGGATGAGGCGACCAGCATGATCGATACTTCCCTGCGAATCAGTCTCCTGACCACACTCAAGGAGATCCAGGAGAGGACCAGGGTAGCCTATTTCTTCATCACCCATGACCTTGCTTTAGGCCGCTACTTTGCCCAGGGCCAGCAGATCATGGTGATGTATCTGGGACGGATCATCGAGCAGGCCAGGACGGATGACTTCATCCGCAAGCCATACCACCCCTATTCAAAAGCCATCCTGTCTGCGTCTGTCGGGAATTCAGGGCTTCTGGAATCCTCATCCGAGTTCGAGAAATATGACCTGGAGGGGACCGACATCCCTTCATTCCGGAATGTCCCAACGGGCTGTGCCCTGCATCCGAGATGTCCCCAGAAAATCCCTGGTCTTTGTGACACGACGGTTCCAGAACTGTTTTTTGTGGAACCCGGGCATACGGTGGCCTGCCACCTGTATGAAGAGGACAAGACACTGTCCAAGCAGCAGGAAATTGAGGACAGGTAGAAGAAAAGGAAGGAGGGGCGCCATGACATGGACCTGAATGCGTGACTATCGCCACAGGTCAGCGATGGCCCTGGTTTCAGCAAAGCTCATGCGCAGCCCTGATCTGGACATTCCCTGAACAAACCATCCCTGAACAAACCATCCATGAATCAGACTCACCCTGGAATTGATCATGATCAAGACAGCTTCGTTCTTTTTGCAAGACACACGGACGATGCAGAAGGAGAGAAGCCGATCAAAGAGGAGGATAATCATGAATAAACGTAAAAAGTTCTTCACGTCATCGCTGACCATCCTTATGCTTCTGGGCACGGTAGCCTTCGCGGCTGGCTGCCAGCAGTCACAGACCCCGGGGACGACTCCGCCACCGGCTGCTCCGACCGACACCAAAGAAGCGGTGTTCGCAGGAGGCTGGCCTTATGCGACAGTTCCTACCGGACACTTCAACATGTTCGTCGCGAATTCTATCGAGCTCAACTTCTATCGTGAGCTGCATCAGCTGCCTCTCGCCACCTACCGTGCGACCACCGAAGAATATGTTCCGATGCTTGCAGAAAGCTGGAAACTCTCCGATGACAAGAAGACGCTTGCAGTGACGCTGAGAAGCGATGCCACATGGAAATCAGGAGAGAAATTCACGGCCAAAGACGTCATTACGACCTTCCTGATCTATCGTCTGGTCGGCAACCCGGTCTGGAATTATATCGACGATGTCAAGTTCGTCAGCGATACTGAAGTGGCTTTCAGCATCAAACAGGAGACGACGATGCTCTATCGATATGTCCTGAGAAAACCGATGGTCGACTATAAGACCTACGGGACTTATGCGGACAAGGTGGGAAGCCTCCTTGGCTCTGGAAAGAATGAGACCTCCGAAGAATGGAAGGCTTTGGTGAACGAGTTCACGAACTTCCGTCCCGAGATGGTGAACGCTACAGGACCATACTATCTGGATCCTGCGAAAGTAAGCGAGTCCCATGTGGAACTCGTGAAGAATGACACCTCGTTCCTTGCCAGCAAAGTGAATTTTGACAAGGTGCTGGTCTACAATGGTGGTGTTCCTGACCTGACGCCTTTGGTCCTCAACAAAGAGGTGGATTACCTGACCCATCAGTTCCCGTCAGCCTCCATGCAGACATTCAAGGGAGCAGGCTATGACACCATACAGCTCCAGGGTGTTGATGGAATTGCCATGTATATCAATGAAGCGGTGAAGCCCCTGGACGTGAAGGAAGTGAGACAGGCTTTCGCCTATGTCATCGACCGTAACCGTATCGGAGAACTTGCCCTTCCAGGGATCACACGTGGAGCCAAATATCTTTCAGGTCTTGGCGACCTCATGACAGAAAACTGGGTCGACACAGCCAAACTGACCGATTATACGGTTAACCTGGAGAAGGCGAAGACCCTGCTGATTGGTGCCGGACTCACCCAGAAGGATGGGAAATGGATCCTTGCGGATGGAAAGCCATTCACGCTTACCCTGCAGTGCCCGACCAGCTGGAGCGATGCCGCCACGGCAGCGAGTGAAATCGCGCAGCAGCTGACCGCCTTCGGTATCCCAACGACATTCGAAGGGATCGACCCGAACGCGCGCCAGACCAACATCAATGAGGGTACTTTCCAGTTAGCCCTTTCCTTCTATGGAACAGGTCAGCCTCATCCGATGTTCGCCTTCGAGACGCCGCTCCTCGTCAGCAATGCCAAGGTCGCAAAGGGACTTAGCTACCCGATGAGCCAGAACACTGCGATCGCAGGACAGGTCAATCTTGAGGAGCTCATCTACCAGTCCACTGCCGGATGGGATGCGGAAGCACAGAAAGCGATTGTAGAGAAGATCGTCTACACCGTGAACGAGACCGTCCCTTATATCCCGATCTATTCGAAATGGTCCACCAACCTCAGCAGCAAAGGCATGCGCACGGACTGGGGTTCAGATGAAGACCTGTACCTGAACAGTGCAGGCGATGACAATTTCGCTGTGATCAAGATCCTCAATGGTGAGCTTAAACCCATTAAATAAACCGATCAAGTAAACCGATCACTTGAACCGATAGCGTAACTGAATCATGACATGTGCCTCTGACTGACCTGATTAGTCAGAGGCACATTTAAGGAGATATACGATGTTTTGTATACCAATAACACACTGGATGGAGTCCGAGGAAACAACGACAAGGTTTGTGGATTTCAAACTTGAGGCGGAACCAGAGGTCATGTCCTCCATAAAAGAGAAACTTTCGGGTCTTCCCATCGAAGCGCACTCGGACAATCAGCTTGTCCTGAGCCTGCGTGAAGAGGTGCGGGAAGTCCGGGAGGAATACGAGTTGAGGATTGAAGGACACCGCGTGGAGATCATCAGCCCTTCCTTGACCGGGATCCAGCACGGCCTGTCGACACTGAAGCTCCTTCTTTTCACGGGAAAGCAGATGCTGCGTCATGGGACGATTGCCGATGCACCGAAGTTTGAGCATCGCGGTGTTTTCCTGGATGTCTCAAGAGGGAAGATGCCTACCATAGCCTATCTGAAAAGTCTGGTCAGCTTTATCTCTGACCTCAAGTACAATATCCTGCAACTCTATTTCGAGGACAAATACCTGCTGGCGACCGATCCGGGAATCGGGCTGCTCACTGGAGCGTACAGTGAAGGCCAGATGAGGGAGCTGGATGCCTGGTGCCGGGCGAACCATGTCGAACTTCAACCCTGTATCCAGGCCTACTCCCATCTGAAGGGCCTTCTGAACCTTCCTGAGTATAGTGGTCTTTCTGAAAATGAGAACCTGTTCTCTTTCGCGGCAGGAAATGTCAAAGTCTATGAATTCCTGGACCGGGTATTCGCTCAGGTGCTGCCATGGTTCTCCTCCACAACCGTGAACATCAACATGGATGAAGCGTATGACCTGGGGACAGGCTGTACAAAAGCTGCCGTTGAAGGGAAAGGGAAAGGTGAGGTCTATCTGGAACATATCCGGACGGTTTCGGGAATCGCGCAGCGATACGGCGCCAAAAAGGTCATCATCTGGGGCGATATCGCGTTACGCTATAAGGAATTATTGACAAAGCTCCCGGAAAACATCATCGTCGCCGACTGGAACTACAATCCCCTTGAAAAGTTCGCTTCCCTGGAAACGCTTCAGGAATCCGGGATTGACTTCTGGGCAGCAGGGGGCGTAAGCACATGGAACTCCCTCTTCCCGAGAGTCTATAACTCCTACACCAATCTGATCAACTATTCCCGCGAATCCCGGTTGAAAGGGGCCAAAGGCTTCCTTGTCACGGACTGGGGAGACTATGGACACTTCCAGCCCCTTGGGCTCAGCCTCTATGGTTATATGATCGGAGCGCAGCACAGCTATCATGCATGTTCAACCCTTCCTTCTGCAATCGAAGGAAACACCTG
>DATISI010000248.1:0-3801 GCA_035581745.1 Clostridiaceae bacterium | reverse complement strand
TTTTTATGTGCCATGAAGCACCTCCGGATATATTCTTGGCAGGTCTTCCTGTTCCAGGCCTGTCTTCGCCTGCGGGGCTCTTCCACTAGGCTGTCATTGGACCGCTTCCTTAATTCTATCATTTCTGGTGCGGAATGGAATGACAAATTTCGACCCCCCCAAAAAAAATTCACATCCCCATTCCGGCTGGGTCTCAGCGGGAATGGGATTCATGCCTTTTGAACAATAGACATATGGAGCAAGGTGAGGATGGACAGTGGAATTCAGGATAAAGGGTCAAGGATCAAGGATGTGTGCGATGGAATGTTTAAGCTTAGCGCGGATGGGAAAAGGAAAGCCACCAGAGAGGATTCCTTAGGGAACCATCTTCTGGTGGCTGGGTAGGATGATTGATGGCTGGCCCGATGGAATGGTCCTTATGGCAGATGAACGAGCTCAGGTCAGGATGCGGCTGATGTGGTGGAATCCTGTGCGGCTGGCTTCATCGCTCTTAGGAGCAGATAGCAGGATGCGAGGCATCCGGCTCCAAGGACTGCCCAGAGGAGGATGAGCGGGTCAAGGATGCCCACCTCAAGGTAGCTGAACACGGACATGGCGATCATCGCGAGTGCGTAGGTGCTTGCCTTGATCATGACGATGGTGCTGAGGACGAATCCCCACGCCTTGCGCCGGTACAGCGCGACAGCGCAGAGGATCAGGCTTGGGACGATGAGGGTGAGGTCAATGGCAAAAACCACGCCAGTGGGATGGTCTGTCTGGGCGATGGCGACCGGAATCACACCCGTGAAGACATAGCTCAGGGAAAGCCCAATCCACATCACTCCGAGGAGGATGGCGAAGAAAAGCATGAAACCGCTGACGAGCTTTACCGGTATGCGGTCAAAGGCACGTCCGGACAGTCCATGGGCATCCACCTTGAGCAGGGCGAGGACCAGGGCGTAGGAAGACATCGTGAACAGGGCCGCATAAATGAGGAAAAAGGAATTGAAGGCAGCTCCGAACAGGTAGAACATATAGTTGTAGACCATGTACCAGAGCGTTCCCATCCAGATGACCTGTGCGCGTCTGGAGCCTCTTGCCGAGTAGACAAGGGAACCCACCATGACAGGAAGCGCAAGGAAAAGGGTCACGAAGTCATTGCCATGCCATGCGGCGGTGATCAGGGCATTGTCATGGTATAGGCTGGAGAGGAAAAGACCTCCAGCGGAAGCGATGGCGGCGAGGATTGCGATGGCCACCGAAAGGCGGACCGGAGTTTTGAATTCAGTACGGAACATGTACATCCCTCCCAAGATGCGGATTTGATCGATGATGGCGATAGGACAAAGAGACTTGTGACTGGCTGAACAGGTGGAATGAGCCTGTATGGCGTGTAGGGACGCAGGCGTACAGGATCATGACCCGGCTGCGTCTATCGTCTCCTCCCCCAGGGATAAGCGGTATGGAAGGAGAAAAGGATGGTTGAAGGTTGCATATAGTTTTAATATATATTAACCATAAAACTTAGTCAAGTTATTCATATCCATAACAATCGCGGAGGGAAAGCACTTGATTGAAATAGCTATTTCTACTGTAGGCGGAGCGGATGTGGAGACAAGGATGTCAAAAGAAGACATGGAAGCGGCATTTTCAATGGACAAGTGTCCGTGCTGCATGCATAAATATCGAAAATAGGGCTTTACATCGTCGCAGGAGATGGTATAATTACAAACATATTAAAAGGCGAAGAAGTTCCGGGCAAAGACGTCCGCAGTGAGGGAAGAGGAATCTTCCATTGTTGCTGACGCTTTTTTTATAGAACCTTTTTGAATGAAGGAAGACGGGCGCGAGGAGATCCGGGCCGATTTTGTGGAAGCGCAAGGTTCTCCTTCGTGGCGAAGGAATGCTTTGACGCGTAGCGCTTTGGACCTATAATGGAAGGATAGATGAAAGCAAAAGCGGGATGGAGACGGCAGAGCCGCTCACACCCATATTTTAGGGGGGTTTTTAAATGGACAAGTACACACTGATCCAGGAAGTGCAGGAAAAACAGGTGGAGTTCATCGAGCTGCAGTTCACCGACATCCAGGGCGTGATGAAGAGCGTCTCCATTCCGGCGGAGGAACTGCAGAAGGCCCTGGATGGGGAAGTGATGTTCGATGGTTCCTCCATCGACGGCTTTGTCCGGATCGAGGAGTCTGACATGTATCTTCGTCCCGACCTCGACACTTTCCTGATCCTTCCGTGGTCGGACTATCCCAAGGAGGCCCGGATCATCTGCGACATCGTCAAGGCGAACCAGGAGGATTTCGAGGGCTGTCCCCGGAAAGCCCTGAAGCGCGCCGTGAAGAAGGCGGAAGAGAAAGGTTGGAACCTGCAGGTCGGTGCGGAATGCGAGTTCTTCCTCTTCCATACCACGGAGACCGGAGAACCGAGCCTTCTCACCCATGATATCGCAGGGTATTTCGACATGGCGCCCCATGACCTTGGCGGGAACGCAAGGAAAGATATCGTGAGGACGCTGAAGGAACTCGGATTCGAGATCGAGGCCTCGCACCATGAGAATGCGCCAGGCCAGCATGAGATCGACTTCCGCTACAGCGATGCCCTGAAAGCTGCGGACGACATCATGACCTTCAAGATGGTGGTGAGGATCATTGCTAGGCGCCATGGGCTCCATGCGACCTTCATGCCGAAACCCTCCTCCGCATTTGCAGGCTCCGGCATGCACCTGAACCTGTCGGTGAATGGACGGGATGGGAAGAACCTTTTCCATGACCCTGAGGATGAGCTGAAGATGTCGCCGCTGGCTTACAGCTTCATGGCCGGGCTTCTTACCCATGCGAAAGCGTTCACCGCGGTGACAAATCCCCTGGTGAACTCCTACAAGCGTCTTACCTCAGGATTCGAGGCTCCCGCCCTTGTCAGCTGGTCCTCGAGGAACAGGAGTCCCCTGATCCGTGTACCTTCCTCGATGCGGGAAGGGACGAGGATCGAGCTTAGGAATCCTGACCCTTCATCCAATCCTTACCTGGCCATCTGCGCGGTGCTCATGAGCGGAATGGATGGAATCGAGAAGGGTATGGAGGTTCCGCCACCGGAGAATTCCAACCTGTACGCCCTCAGCATGGAAGAAATCGTCCTCAAGGGAATCCGGAGGCTTCCGGTGAACCTTTTCGAAGCCGTGAGGGAGATGGAAGGCAGTTCCCTCATGAAGGAAGCGCTGGGAGAGCATATCTTCATGAAGCTGATGGAGTCGGAACTCGGGGAATGGGGAGAATATTCCAGTCAGATCTCCAACTGGGAAGTCGAGCGTTACCTCAGGAAGTACTAGAGGCCTGTAGAAAATCGGGGAGTGTGACAGATGAAAGAGAAATCGATAATCCTTGGCTATGGCAGGCCTCAGGAGAGGGAAAGGATGAAGACGGCGCTCGAGCGCAAAGGGTACAGGGTCTACCCCTGCACCGATACCGGAGAGGTCATGAGGAGCACGAGAAGGCTTAGGCCTGACCTCGTCCTCCTGGAATTCGGACTCATGGGAGACAACGCAAGAGGCCTCGCGGCCGTCATCGAGAAAGACCTCATCTCCTCTGTGGTCTTCATCGTCGACCAGCCGGACCCGAACTTCATCAGACTCCTTGACGATATGAACGTCTATGCCTATGTCACGCCTGCCATGCCGCTGGAAGCCTTCTACAAGACCATCGAGATCTCCATCCCCAACGCACGAAGGATCATGGACCTGAAGATCAAGGTGTTCGAAGCGGAGCGGAAGCTCGCTTCAAGGATCCTCGTGGAGAAAGCCAAAGGGATCCTCATGAA
>DATISI010000247.1:0-3500 GCA_035581745.1 Clostridiaceae bacterium | reverse complement strand
GGGAATACATACAGGTCATCAGCGGGAAAGGAGAAAGGAGATAAGCCGCACAGGGTCATACACCAGCGAAAATGGTTGTTATAAAGGCAGGAAGGGTTCCTCTTTACAGGCATCAGTAAAGATATTACAGACAGGTTTAGTATGATTCAATTGTATTGCCGAAGTGATGGTGATTCAATGGAATATGTGTTAAATTATTTAGAATATTCACATATTATTGATAAACATATAACAAAACCAGGGTTTGGGGAATAATTCCGCAATTTCCATGGAACATTCCAGTTGGGGTTGAGCATTCCAGGGGGGATGGATCGTTCCGTGTGACGGCAAAGAATGATGACAAGAGGGACTGGGCGACCGCGGATTGGAAGAAAAAGACTCCACGGTGGAAGGCAGTTTCCTTTCCAGGATGCGCTTCAACCGGGAGTCTTACTCAGGGCGATATGCGATTTTATGACCTCAGACGCCTGCCTTCGTAGAGAAGGAGGACGGCCTTCCTGACGCTGTCCTTTCTCGTTTCTTCCCGTTTGGCAGAAGTGATCCAGGTGACGTATTCCTTCTGGGCGGTGAAGGGGAAACTGTCATAGGTGGCCATGGCCCGTTCATCCGCATGGAGTGCCGAGCCAAAGTCTTCAGGAAGCTGGACTTTCCGTTCCTCTTCATCCTTCTCGAGGGTCACAAACACCTCTTCACCGAAGTCCTTCCCAATCTTCTCACGGATTTCCCTGGTCATGCCGAGCATGTAGCATCCGCCCATGGAGACCACGGACCCCTGATATTCCACGCCGTCAAATGTCGCCCTGACCTTGACCCGCTTGGCACCGAAAACCTCCTGGACATCAAATGGCGGCTCGACATAACCTGCATTGAGTCCTTCGTGCTGCTGGATGATCGCTTTGAATTCTTTCCTCAATCTCAATTCCTCCAAATCCTGCGGATGGCCTGATGCTCATCCGGTCTTTCTTGTAATTCTGGATTTTGCTCTTCCTTCATTATAATCGAATCTGTCGACTGAAAGCAGTATCCCCATTCATATATCCTGGACATTTTCCAGCTGAGACTTCAACTGGAGGCCTCGGGAATTCCGTCCCTTTCTCCAGCCCGGTAAGGGGAGCCTCGAATATATCCTATCGGGTTCAATCGGTTTCGAAGACGGAAAGTACTGCAACTTTTCAATTACCTTCTCATTTTTCTTCCATTGTGTGCTATAATAACAATTTGTAAAGGAAGTGATTTTCATGAGCATAGCCGGAGAGGGCTGTGAGATCCTGACGCCTTTCAGTGAAAGGAAGACGCTGCAGGAAATCGAGCGCAGTCTGACGACCACCTATAAAAGGAACATCTGGGGTAAGTTCATCAAGGCCATCAAGACGTACAACCTCATCGAGGATGGAGACAGGATCGCTGTCGCTATATCAGGAGGCAAGGACAGTCTGGTGCTTGCGAAGCTGTTCCAGGAACTGAAGAAACACGGCATCGACAATTTCGATGTGGAATATATCGCCATGGACCCGGGATACCATCCGGAGATCAGGAAGCTTCTCCTCGAGAACTGCGCCCATCTGGATATTCCCGTGCAGATCTACGACTCGGGAATCTTCAATGTCATCGATAAGATCGCCAAGGATTACCCCTGCTACATGTGCGCGAGGATGAGGAGAGGGTCCCTCTACGAGAAGGCGAAAGCCCTCGGGTGCAACAAGCTTGCGCTTGGACACCACTTCAACGATGTCATCGAGACCTCCATGCTGAACATCATCTATGGAGGAACCTTCAAGGCGATGCTTCCCAAGCTGAAGGCGCAGAATTTCGAGAACATGGAACTCATCAGACCCCTGTACTTCGTGGAGGAGGACCATATCAAGGCCTGGATCCAGAACTCCGGCATCTGGCCGCTGAACTGCGCCTGCATGGTCGCATCGAAGAAGGTAGGGAGCAAGCGGGTGGAGATCAGGGAACTGATCGCGACACTCAAGAAGCAGTACAAGAATGTGGACAAGTCCATCTTCAGTGCGACAGAGAATGTGGAGATCGATTCCGTCCTCGGATGGATCGACAAGGATGGGAAACATTCCTATCTGGATTACTATGATGAGGACCGGGAGACAATCCTATAGGACTTTATTAAAAACAGTTTGGCGTAAATGCACCCTATAGCGCAGAGCCCCTTTAAAAAGGTGTCTGCACTATAGGGCTTTTTTGTTATACTGGAAGAAAGGACTACAAGAATCCAGGAGGCGATGATAAGGTGAAGAATGTCGCGAACTATATTTCCCTGTCGAGGATCTTCCTGATCCTGGGCCTTCCTTTCTTCAAGCCGACAGATCCGGCCTTCGTCGCGCTTTATATCGCGGCAGGCCTTACCGACATGGTTGATGGATATGTCGCAAGGAAGACAGGCACGACCAGCAGGCTTGGAGAAAAACTGGACTCGTTCGCTGACTTCATCATGATCGTGGTCCTTCTGGTTATCCTTCTGCCTGTACTCGACCTTTCCATTCCGCTCCTCATCCTCACGGCCATCATTGCCCTGGTCAGGATCGCTTCCATGGTTGTCGTCTATATCCGCTACAGGACTTTTGGCGGCCTTCATACCTACGGGAACAAGCTGACGGGACTCATGCTTTTCATTTTCCCGGTCACCTTAGTTTTTGGCCGGGCAGACTGGCTCCTGTACCTCATCTGCGTGGTCGCTTTGCTCTCCGCGCTGGAAGAGCTCATCATCCACCTGACATCGAAGGAACTGGAGGGGAACCGTAAAAGCCTGTTCTTCTGACTCGTGCATTGGTGTACGAATCCCTGTCTCTATGTTAAAATCAGAGAAGAAGATATTTCACCTGGGGATACCCGGTAGAAGAGAGGATTGATTTTTATGAAAATGGCCTTTGTCTGTAATGGAAGCAGCATCCGAGCACAGCTTGCGGCTGCGATTGCGGGAGATTTCTTCAAGGACGCGGAGATCGTCGCTGCAGGAAGCGTAGCGGAAGAGGTGGACCCTCTGGTGGTCCAGGTTCTGGAGGAAGACGACATCAGCACAGAGAACCTTAACCTGAAGACCCTGTTCGACCTGGATTTCGACCTTGACCATGCCCTGATTGTCGGCTGCGATGAAGGCGGATGTCCGCTGGTCTTCGCGAAGAAGGTAGCGGAATGGGAGATCACGAACCCTAAGGGACAGGAGATCGAAGCTTACAGGACCGCAAGGAATGAGCTCAAGGAAGAGATGAAGAAGCTCTTTCTGGAAGTCTCCGAAACGGTATAATCTAGAAAATCACGATAAAAGTGCCAGGCTCAGGATGGAAATGCATCCTGGACCGGGCACTTTTTTTCTGTAGGGCTTCCGGATGCAATGGTCAGGATTTGACGTGGTCCGGATGGGAACTTAGCCGCATGTCCTTGTTGAAGCCGTCAATCGCCTTCATGTCCTCATCGGTCAGCTCGAAGTCGAAGATGCTGATGTTGTCCCTGATCCTGGAAGGGGTCACGGATTTCGGGATGAC
>DATISI010000246.1:0-2565 GCA_035581745.1 Clostridiaceae bacterium | reverse complement strand
TCTTCGTCACATTTTTTCTCGACACGGACCATAGGACAGCACCGGGTGCAAGCACGATCGTGTCGATACCTGGCCTGGCAGGCAGTCCCGAAGTTACGGTTTCCGGATCGGCTTCATCCCAAAGGAAAAGCACATCACCTTTCATCTCGTCACCATTCGTCCAGGATTCCGGGAGGGCTTCCATGACCGCATCGTATTCCACAAGACTTATGACCAGCACCCTGATGTCCAGTCCGAAATCCTCAAGAATTGCCTTCTCCAGCATCGTCGCGATTTTCATCTTTTGATGCTTGTCATCCTGGAAGATGACATTCCCGGAATTGATATAGGTAGTCACGGATTCCATGCCGATGCGCAGGAAGGTCTCCTTAAGGCGTTTCATCTCCACCCTGTTGTTTCCACCGACATTGATTCCCCTCAGTAAAGCCACATAGACCATGGTCATTCCTCCTCCACATCTCCTGAACATCCGCAGGGAACGTTCCACTTCCTGTTCTGTTCCATATAGTTCAAGTATAGCAGAGAATCTGATATTCCTCTATTTCGACTCTTGACAGCCCGATGATGTCCATGACTGAAGAAAGAGCCTGGGGTCAAGCCCAGGCCCTTGTCTCTTGTCCAAATCCTCATAGGGATCGTATGATGGAGCGGAGAAGCTCAACACCTTCGTGCAACCTCGTGGACCATCAAGGCGCAGGAACCGTTCAATGCCTGTTTACGTTGCCCACTTCCAGTTGGCATCGCCAGCACCGAGTTCAAAATGACATTTGACAATGCCGAGGTCGACTTTGGTGTCCAGTCCGATTCCCGGTTTTGCGGTGACGATATCCCCATCAAGGGAAATGTGGAACCGCTGCTCGTTCATGGCTGTAGGTGCCAGCTGTGCCGCTTCCATGCCTTTCCGGAACCAGTCCGGCATTTCCCCCTTCACGCGGCTGAGCTCCTCCACAGACTTCGTCTTACGCGGAACCCCTCCGTGATCGAAATAGCCGAGCGCAATGACACAGACGAGTTTCTCATCCTTCTCCAAGGTGCAGACACACTTCCCCTTGCTATAAGTCTTGGCGACCCAGCAGGAGCCCAGTCCAAGATCCGTGGCTTCCAGCACGATTTTCTCACCGTAATAACCGATTTTCTCTTCAAGCTCCTTTGACTCTTTACCGATCAAAGCGATATAGTTCTGGACATTGCTGAATTTTCCAACATGGGCCATGAAGCCTTCGAAGGCTTTCGGGTCATCAAGGCAGAGCTGGATGTGCAGTCCGCCTTCCTTGTTGCACCTGTCGATCACCGAACGCAGCCTTTCCGCCGCATCCGCTTCGATTTTCCTGTCATTGAAGGCGCGTACAGAGTGACGCGCTTTTATGGTCTCTAAAGTTACCATGATAAATCTCCTTCCAAACCGATGTGCTTTCAGGCGAGGGTCATGCATCGCAAGAACAACCCTACATTATCCTCATGTGCGACATCTTTACCCAGGAATCGGAAAGTCGTGAAGGCTCATACACTGAGGGACAAAAGCGCAAACGCCGAGAGAAATCAGGTTCATCGCCCATCATGGCGATTGGTTCTGATCCTGAAGAAATCTGACTCATGACAAGGAATCGTTTTTGGTATCATTACCTTATTCAATAGACTCACTTATGATTCCATCCTCATTATATACCCGAGCCTGATCATTCTCTATCAATCACAATACTTTAACAATTACGGAGGATACAGGCTGCCAGATTGCAACACGCTTCCCCGTCTTTTTAGAGGAAGGCAAGGAAAGACTGCAGAGAAAAGAGACGATAATATTCACGCAACGTGTTCACCGGACAGGGCTTTTTGTAGTAGAATCAGTTGTGGGTTCACAGTCGGAGGGAGAAGCCAGAATCCTCCTTTCCATGTCAGACCATGGAACCGTCCGGGAGCACCGACATCATGCAGACCAGATCAGAATAAGCAGCATTAAGGAGAGAACATGAAAAAACGAGACATCCTAGAGATAAAGAAAAGACTGAAAAAAGATTACTGCACCTTCAGCAAACTGTGTGGATGCTATGTCAATGGAGAGAAATTCATCCTCACCAAATTCAGGGAGAGCTTCCTGAACCTTGAGGAGGCGGAATACCACAAGTACCTCGAGATCGCGAAGAGTGTCCTTTCAGGAACCGTAGGAAACAACCTGCTGGAACTGAATTTCCCTGTAGGCGGCGACCTCATCAATGAGCGTCAGGTATCCCTGATGCAGCTCAAGAGCAGCCAGCTGAAGGACGATGACCTACTCGACGAATTCTACCAGCTGGTCATCGACAGCTATGAGTATACAGGTAACTTCATCATCCTCCTGTTCCATGACGCCTATGATGTCCTGACGAGGACGAAAGACAACATCAAGCTGGATGAATCCGAGGAGGTCTTCGAATATGTGCTTTGCGCCATCTGTCCGATGTCGCTTTCAGAGCCCGGTCTCAGCTACTCGGAAGAAGAGAACAAGATCCGTGCGCGGAGCAGGGACTGGGGTGTGGATGCCCCGACGAACGGCTTCATGTTCCCCGCCTTCATCGACAGGGGATCCGA
>DATISI010000245.1:0-2963 GCA_035581745.1 Clostridiaceae bacterium | reverse complement strand
AGACCAAGAGAGAAAATGGTGAAATATGTGACCATGGTCATCGCGCTCGCGATGATCGCATCCGTCATGGCGGGACTCCTCTACTAGGCGTCAGTTCCTTCACAGGAGCAGGCCATTCAGGAGAGCATGGTCCCCTGACGGGACAGGCACCCACAATAAGACAAGATACCTTGCGGGACAGCATCTTCAGCTGTGCCACAAGGTATTTTTCATGTCATAAGGTGTTTTATGCGGGGAGGGTTTCATGGAAAAATGTTTCAGACGCAGAACGGGAAGGACCCAATATTGAGGCCCTTCCCGTTCTTGTTTGCTTTTCAGCGGAATTCAGTTATCATGCTGGATATTGCTATTCCATGAGTCCGATTTCCCTGAGGTAGTCTTCTGCGACCCTCCTCGGGTCCTGCTGTTCCTCATCCACCTTGAAGTTGAGCTGTCTCATGGTCTCATCGTCAATCTTCCCGGAAAGGAGGTTGAGGACGTCCTCAAGCTCAGGATACGTTTCGATGGTCTCATCCCTCACGATCGGTACCGCGTAGTATGGTGGGAACAGTCCCTTGTCGTCTTCCAGGACCAGAAGGTCGAAGGCAACGAGAAGTCCGTCCGTGGAGAAGGCATCGATGACGTCTGAGTTCCTGGAATCCAGGGATGTGTATCGTAGCCCTGCATTCAGCGGGGTCACAGCCTCAAAGTCCATTCCATAGAGCTTCTGGAGTCCAAGCAGTCCGTCTTCACGGTTGGTGAACTCGATGGTGCTGGAAAGGATAAGCTTTGAGCTTTCTCTCGCCAGGTCGGAATAGGTCGTAAGGCCATATTCCTCAGCTGTGTCTTTCCTGACCGCAAGGGCATAGGTATTGTTGAAGCCGATGGGGTCAGTAGTTGTGATTCCATATTCTTCGGAAAGTCTTGCCTTGACGATGTCATAAGCCTCTTCCGGAGTGGTCTTTTCGGTATGCTCCAGGACATTCACCAGGATTGTTCCCGTGTATTCCACATAGAGGTCGAGGTTGTCGGATTCCATAGCCGTGAAGGCCACACTGGTTCCGCCAAGGTTAAGGTCCCTCTGGACCGTAAGTTCTGTCTTCTCCTCGATGAGGCTGGAGACCATATGTCCGAGGATCAGCTGTTCATTGAAATCTTTCGATCCCACGCGGATGACGTTGTCCTTGTCTGCAAGCAGGCTCGTCACACCATAGCTGACCATGGAGATGGCGAGGATTGCGGCGGTCGCCTTGAGGGCAAGCTGGCCGAAACCTTTGCTCTTCACCTTAAGGGTGCCGTCCGCCTTCTTGATTCCGTTCGGTACCACTTCATCCTCGATCTTGCCCAGGAAAAAGTCCAGGAGCAGGGCGAGGAGTCCGGCAGGAATCGCTCCTGCGAGGATCATGTTGTTGTTTACAGACTGTACGCCTGAGAATACCATATAGCCAAGTCCACCGGCGCCGACGAAGGCTGCGATGGTCATGAGTCCTACGGCGGTGACCGCCGAAATCCGGATTCCTGTCATGATGACTGGAAGTGCGAGTGGGATCTGGATCTTCCTCAGGATGAGGTTCTTCGTCATTCCCATTCCTTCTGCCGCCTCAAGCGTGTCAGGATTGATGTTTGTCAGTCCTGTGTACGTGTTCTTGATGATAGGGAGAAGGGAATAAAGGAAGACCATGACAATTGCGGGCTTGCTTCCGATTCCCAGGAAGGGGATCAGGAACCCGAGGAGTGCGAGGGATGGTATGGCCTGTACCACATTGGCCACGCCGATCACGGGTTTGGCGAGATTCTTCGATTTCGCGATCAGGATTCCCATAGGGACTCCGACGACGACCGCGATGAATACCGCAAGGAGTGTCAGCTGTATGTGCTCTAGGAAGAGCGTTCCCACCTGCTCCCTTCTTTCTATAACAAAATTTATGAAACTTCTCATCTATTGTCCTCCTCGTCGCTCAGGTATTGCCCTGACAGTATGGTCAGCAGGCTGCTTCTGGTGATCAGTCCCTTAAGGACGCCCAGATTGTCCGTTACTGGCACATAGCCGACCTGGTGGTCATTCATGGTTCTCAGGACATCGATGATGGAATCATCTTCTTTGACAGAGATGACCGTCGTCTCCAGGATATCCATCATCCTGACGGAATCCTTATGCTTCTTCTGGATATCCTTCAGTGTGACAAGTCCCTGCAGCTTCCCTTCACGGTCCGTGATGAGGAGACTGTCGACCTTGCTGGATTTCATGATTTCAAGGGCCTGGACGATGGTACGCGTTCCCGCGGCCTTCACCGGATCCTTGATCATGATATCGGCCGCCGTGATGAATTCTGGTTTGTCCCAGATCCTGTTCTTGCCGATGAACTCCTCCACAAATCCCTGGTGCGGATTCTTCAGGATGTTCTCCGGTGTATCATACTGGACGATATCCCCATCCTTCATGATGCAGATCCGGTCCCCGAGTTTCAGGGCCTCATCCATGTCATGGGTGACGAAGATGATGGTCTTCTTCATCTCCTGCTGGAGACCGTAAAGCTCATCCTGGAGCTGGCTCCTTGTGATCGGGTCGAGTGCGCTGAAAGGCTCATCCATGAGGATGATGTCAGGATTCACGGCCATGGCCCTTGCCACACCGATCCTCTGCTGCTGGCCTCCACTGAGTTCGGTAGGATAGCGGTCGAGATATTCCTCGCCGTTCATGCCCACCATCTTCAGGAGCTCGAGTGTCCTTTCTTTAATCTTCGCTTCTTCCCATTTTTTCATCTTGGGGACGATCGCGATGTTCTCGCCTACCGTCATATGTGGGAAAAGACCCGTCTGCTGGATGACATATCCGATATTGCGACGGAGCTCGATCGTATCTTCCTTCGAGATGTCCTTTCCATCAATATAGATGGTTCCTGACGTTGGTTTTATCAGTTTGTTGATCATCTTCAGGGATGTGGTCTTTCCACAGCCGCTGGGTCCGATCAGGACACAAAGTT
>DATISI010000244.1:0-12952 GCA_035581745.1 Clostridiaceae bacterium | reverse complement strand
GGATGGGAATAGAGCAAAGGGAGGCATGGAGAAGGCAAGTAGGAAGGCGTGGATAAGCAAAGGGGGAAGGGATGAAGAAACTAAGCGGGAAGGGATGAAGGAGGAAGTGAGAATGAGTAGAAGAGGCAAAGTGAGAATGAGTAGAAGAGGCAAAATGAGAATGAATGGAAGAGGAGAAGCGAGAATGAATGGAAGAGGGGAATCGGGAGGTTCCAAGGGGTGGAACTCCAGTGGTTTTTCATGCTGTTTTCCTTGTAAAACGGGCTGAAAAATGCAAGATTTACGATTTTCATCTATCATATTTCCGGAGTGAGTAAAATGACGGAATGCTTATTTATCAATGGTTTTGGTGATAGTGCGGATTAAAAAGCGTGAAAATTGGATGAAAATATTTTAAAATATTGCAAGATTTCCTCTTTATTAATTGCAGAATTTAGGATATCATATCTTAGAATACAAAATTAGGGAGTGTTACAAATGAGAAAAGAGTTTTCGTTATCCGGTGGGAAAGTCATGATCAACTTCTCTGCCAAATATTGCGACAATGTAGACAAGGTCCTGGAATCCGAATCCTTCAGAAGGGTCGTGATCTCCTACCTTGAGATGATAAAAAGAAGGAACACGAAATACTACAAGTTCCTGAATGAATCCTTCGACCATGTGGATATCGACGACATCTGCGACCAGATCGTCTACCTCTGCAAGCTTCTCATGGTGCTGAAAGCCCATGAGATCATCGAGGTGAAGAAATCCTATGAGGTACCGCTGGAGAACAAGGATGCCTTCATCGGTTTCATCGAGGACTTCTACAGCTACTGGAGAAGACTGGAAAGGTACTCCATCGTCCAGGGAAAGCGGAATGAGGGAGGTCTCGCCTCCACTTCCTTTATCGAGGCGAACATCAAGTTCACGAACCTCGTCCTTGAGATCTACAGGAAGATCGAGAAGAATGTCCTCCTGATCGAGCCTAACGTGTACAGGCAGGTTCCTGCCGGCGTGAATGCAGGACTCATCCTCTCCGAGGCATTGTGGCCGATCCCTTACGAATACGAGCTCCTTTATGACATTCCCTTCGTCACCTCCATCGTCATGGATTCCCCGTTCATCACCTATCCCAAAAAGAACACCAGGGACGGGATGTTCAAGGAGACCCTGAAGAATCCGCTGAACAATGCCTATATCAACAAGGACCATTTCTTCTGTTATCCTGCGAAGGTGGGCAAGCTCATCGCCTTCATCTATTTCCACCGGGACCTGATGGCCCATGGCGTATCCCTGTCCAACCTCTTCGAGATGGCAAGAGAGGACGAATACATCGGGAAGAAGCCCGATATCGTCTACGTGTTCGGTGCAAAGGACTGGAGCGGAGACAACCAGCAGGTGTTCTATGATGACCTCAAGAACGACATCATGCTGGGCTATGTCTCCTACAGCGAGGAAGTGGACTATTTCGGCTACATGAAGAAGATGGTGCTCACCCTCCACAACCTCATCATGATCAAACGGGGATACCTCCCTATCCATGGAGCCATGGTCAACATCATCATGAAGAACGGGAAGTCGGCGAATGTCGTCATCGTCGGAGACTCCGGCGCAGGAAAATCAGAATCCCTGGAAGCCTTCCGAGGGTTGTCCGAGGACCATATCAGCGATATGACCATCATCTTCGATGACATGGGATCCATCGCCATGGAGAACGGGAAGGCTATCGGCTACGGAACGGAAATCGGAGCCTTCGTCAGACTGGATGACCTGGACCAGGGTTATGCCTTCAAGGAAATCGACCGGTCAATCTTCATGAACCCGGACAAGACCAACGCAAGGCTGGTCATGCCGGTCGCTACCTATAAGGATATCGTCAGAGGCTACCCCGTAGACCTCCTGCTCTATGCGGACAACTATTCGGAAGTCAAGGAAGGCGAGAAGGCCATCAGCTACTTCGACAGCGTTGACGCAGCGATAGATACCTTCCGTACAGGGGCCAGGATGGCCAAGGGAACAACGACGGAACTCGGACTGGTCAAGTCCTACTTCGCGAATCCTTTCGGACCTGCACAGAAGATCAAAGAGACCGATGTGCTGATTGACCAGTACTTCAATGACTTCTGCAGCACCGGTGTGAAGGTGGGTGTGATCAAGACCCAGCTCGGCATCGTCGGACTGGAGAAGGATGGCCCCAGGAGCGCGGCAATAGAGCTCTTCGAGATCATCAGGAACCTGAAGGTCGAAGTCACAGAATAAGCAGTGTGGAAGGAATCCTGGAGTCAGAGAAGCCGGGGGATTCAGGAAACGGAAACAGGACGGCGCAGCCATTAAAGCTGCGACCGTCCTGTTTCCATGTCCTGGGTCATCCCATCCGTCCTATTTGTTATCTTCGTTAGAAGGGTGGGTCTCACGGATATCCTTCAGCGTGTATCCGTCTTCAGGGTCGAGATACTCGGTCTCATACTGGGTGATGATGAGGTTGCGCTCCTTGAGGTTCTGCGCGTCGTACTTGTTGAGGTTGGCGGCTTCGTTATGGGAATCCGCATTTTCCTGCACAAGGGCGGCTTCGTCATCGAGCTGGTCCACAGCCTCTTCGAGGGGGGTATGGGGCAGCTCATCGTGCTCGTCGTGCCTTTCAAAGGGGTGTGCGATCTCCGCTGTGGGTGACGAATCTCCGGCGTCCTTCTGCCGTGGAGACGTGATGAAGTCCTCGATTGTCTCATGTCCCGTTTCCTTATGCGGATCCGTGATGTCCTTCACCTTGTTTCCATCGAAGGGGTCAATGTACTCGGTCTCATATTTCTCGATCTCCAGGTTCTTCTCCTTCAGCTTCAGCTGATTGTACTTCTCGAGGTTGCTTTCATCAAAGGAATTCAGGGCCTGGGGATCGATCTGCAGGTCCTGGGCCTCATCATCCTTGAGATGCTCCCTGATGTTCTCCAAATTCTTCCGGTCCATATAAACCAGCTCCTCTCTCTTGTATGATTTCAATTCTACGCATTCTAATCCATACGTCAAGAGGAGAATGAAAATTCTGAAAATAAGGGAAGTGAAAGAAGGCAGTGGATGCCTCAGCGGTCCGCTGCCTTCTGTGATGATTCTCCTATGATTGCTTTAAGATGAAAATCCCTTTGGACTGCATGCAGGATCTGAACTAACCGATGCTGTCCCGGATGTCCTTCAGCTTGTATCCATCGAAAGGATCGAGGTATTCAGTCTCATGCCTGGTGATGACATGGTTCCTTGTACGTAAATTTCGCATGTCGTAATTGTTCATGTTCGCGGCCTCGATGTTGGAGACCACAGTCTCAGTAACGACCGCACCCTCGTCAGAGAGCTGGTCGACAGGGGTCTCGAAGGGCGCGTGGTCCATCTCGTCATGGTAGAACTTCATCTCCCACGGTGTCATCTCCTCGTCCTTCTGGTGGGCTGCAGGAGCGTTTCCTGGCTCGGTGATGAAATCCTCGATGACTTCATGCTCGCCATCATGGACAGTCTTGCGGATGTCTTTCACTTTGTTTCCATCGAAGGGGTCGATATATTCTGTCTCGTAAGACGTAATCACGAGGTTCTTCTCGCTCAGGTTCTGCTTGTGGTACTTGTGCAGGTTGTTCCCCGCGAAATCCAGCAGGATATGGTTGCTAATAATGGCAGCTCCACCTATCATTTCCCTGGTCTTGTCATTTGTGCTTTCCGAATTCTTGCGTTCCAAAATAATCAACTCCTCTTTTGTGTATTACTTCTATTCTATACACCTTTTGGATTACGTCAAGTCAAATATGATGAAATTCTGAAATTATTATCCATTATTATCCGTTTCTGGCAATATTCTTGAATAATACATGAATAAATGGCAATGGATGTGGAGAAGGCTTCCTGTAGTGGTATGATTGGATTATAGAGAAAATATATATATTCAGGAAAACATTCGAGGAGGAAGATGATGAAGCGAATAGAATTGTCAGATACCCTTTCCATGGACAGGATCGTGCATGGCCACTGGAGGCTCCAGGACTGGAAGATGAGCAGCGAGGAACTCCTGAAATTTGTCGAGGGGGTCATGGACCTGGGAATCACGACCATCGACACCGCCGACATCTACGGGGGGTTCACGTGTGAGGAGGCTTTTGGAGAAGCCCTGAAACTGAAGAAAGGACTCCGTGAGAAACTGACCATCGTCACGAAGTGCGGGATCGTTTTTCCTTGTGCCAAGCGGCCTCAATACAAGTCCCACCATTATGACAACTCCAGGCAGCATATCGTGGAGTCTGCGGAAAATTCCATGAGGAACATGCATACGGACTACCTTGACCTCCTGCTCATCCACAGGCCGTCGCCCTTCATGGACCCTGAAGAGGTCAGTGAAGCGTTCACGCAGCTGCATCAGGAGGGAAAAGTACGGAATTTCGGGGTGTCGAACTTCCCGACGTCGAAATTCGAGCTTCTTGCGGCATACATGGACCTTCCACTCCTGACCAACCAGATCGAGGTCTCCGCGACCCGGCTGGATTCTTTCCGGAACGGGACCATGGACAGCCTCATGGCAAGAGGCGTGCATCCCATGGCGTGGTCACCGCTTGGAGGCGGAGATATCCTAACAGGGGACAGCGAACGGGAAAGACTGGTAAGGTCAGCCCTTCTCGCAGCGGGTGAAAGGTTCAACGAGACCCGGCTGGACACGCTGGCCTATGCTTTCCTTCTCAGCCATCCTGCAAAGATCATGCCGATTGTCGGTTCTGGAAAACTCGAACGGATCCAGAATGCCATCGATGCCTTAGACATCACATTCAATTCAGAAGAGTGGCTCACGGTGTTCAAGGCCTCTATCGGAAAAAACCTGCCATAAAAGAGGAAGAAAGCCTGAGAAACCACTGAGGAGAACCATTGACGTGGTATGATAGAGGTAAGAAGCAAATCGATAGTCAAGGAGTGCAGTTATGAGCGAAAAAGATAAGGATAACAACAAGAATACCAGCCATCCTTTCGGAAACCCCAATATTCCCAACAATCCATATAATACCAATGACAGCAAGAATACAGGCAATCCTTCCAAAGACACGGATAATTCCAGCCACCCTTATCATATCAAGGACAAGAATCCGACGGACCGCGTAGATGAGAATTCGAAACGGGATAAAGTCGTCCTGGGCGATGATGTCTATGAGAAGCCGGAACGCACGGAGGAGAAGAAGCTTCCTGTGGTGACGGAAAAGGAATCCAGGAAGAACTATGTGGAAGTGGACAAGGTGGACGCCGAGGTGGTAAGGGAGAAAAAGGGAAGAGGTGTCTTCGACAACCTCAAGATGTATGGAATCGGACTTGCCGTAGTCGCCCTGATCGCCCTTTTCGCCAACGCCATCCAAAGCATGCTGTTCCGTTCCCCTGATTCCCTGATCTTCCTCGGGAACACCGGAGTGCTCACGCCGCCAGTCGGAGTGATCCTCATGGGGATTGGAATCCTCGTGGTCATCTTCACGGCCGTGAGCTTCGTCCATAAGAACAGCCGATACAGCGGGAAGCAGAAGGGAAGCATCCTTCTAGTAGGTCTCCTGCTCGTCGTCGTCGGACTGACCAGCTTCTTCAAATATGTGGACTTCAGGGAGAACACAATCCTCGACAGGACCTTCATCTCCTCCAGAGCTCATACCTATTTCGATGTCACTGAGGTGAGGGCTAATTTTGATGCGGCTCGTCCTGAGGGTTCAAGGCTGATTTACAGCTTCGTCCTTCCTGGAAGCAGGGTATACGACATCAACGTAAGCAGCGGAAATATGGAGGCTTTGAAGGCCATCGACACCAAGATCATCGCGACCGCAAAGCGGTCCATCGACAACTTCGCCCTGCAGGAGATCGTGCGGATTGGCATGTATACCGAAGATGAGGCCCTGAGGCTTTTCTTTCCCAGGTAAAGGATGAAGATGTCGTGATGTCTTAGAGATTTCAGAAATAAAAGATAGCGGTTTTGATACCACTTAAGTGGAATCAAAACCGCTATCTTTTATATTTTGATTCAAATTAAAAGGAAGGCCGTCGCAACAGCCTTCCTTAAGTGGACCCATTTTCAGAGTTACCACCGCAATTCTTATATATATTATAGCATTTTTGTTCGCTATTGTAAACACAGCTAATAATTTAGCAGAACTGAGAGTTTTGAAAGAGAATCGCTACCTAATATTTTGTCATACACTTCAGTAGGAACGGATTTGCGCAGTTTTTCACATTCGAATTGAAATGTCCTTACCATTTTTCTTCTTTCATTTTTTGAAATTCCAGCTTTTTTCAAGAATATGACAATAAAAGCTAAATAATCAATTATTGATGCAAAAGTGGTAAATGAAACACCTACTTCATGAGTTAGCATTTTTTTAATGTTTGGGGAGGGACTGCTATTGTTGAATCGACCATCAAATATAATTGAGTTGTGAGCTATTGCGTTCCTTAAATCTGAAATGAAAAATACAGTATGCTCAAGCAGTCTACAATCTCCATCGAACTCTCCATAGAAAAGGTGAAGGTTAGTCATCAAATCACGCCTTGCGGTCTTATTCATAGACCTTACAAACTCACCAAATAGTCCTAAGGTTATTATCTCGAATATTGCCCAAATAGGAATGGATCTATCATTATATTGATAGTGTTGTAGGATGGTAGAGCTCTTATATTTGTAGCTTATTGTTGTAAAGACTGATTCGCGTACTTTTAGTCTGCGCCGTACACGTTCATTATAATTTTTATGGGAGGGGTTTAATTCCTTATAGTCATTTAGAACGATATCATAAATTTTTGAGAAATCTTCTGAGGCTAGTTTAATGCATGTTTCTATGCAATGACTTTTCCAAGATGTTTCCAAAAACATTATAGGTTTATAAAAAAGTTCTTTCAAATTATTGTCAAACTGACTAATTGCAATAATTTGATCAAAGTTATTGAATGGTATTCCATCTTTCTTTGTTCGTACAAATCTATAACCTTTGTATCCATGAAAATATCCCATGTTTAGTAATTCTTTCTTTTGTCTGCTTCCCGAGATAGCTATATTGGTCTCGGTTCGCATTTTCTTCATCAAACTATTTATTGACTTTGTGTCTGCCATATAAACACCTCAACTATGTAAGATTAATTGACATTAAGAAGACATGGTTTGGAGTTATGAGCACTTCTTAATTATATCATATTTGTATTTAAAATCACTATAAGTTAAATTCCAGCAGTAAATATACTTTGTCATCATATAGATACGACGCTGCTTCTAATGTTGATTTGGTAATTTTGCCCACGCTTGACAGGTTTCTCAACAAAACTTATGATGAAGGGAATCATCAGATTTGGAATCATCGTCTGAATAAAGAAAAACATGCCTCAGGAGGTAAATGTCATGCCGAATTTCCCAGCATTCCTGTCCTATGTCATTGTCACCACCTTCACACCGGGACCGAACAACATCATGTCCATGTCGAATGCCAGCCGGTATGGCTTCAAAAAGAGCCTGGGCTACAATTTCGGCGTCTTTTTCGGGTTCCTCGTCATCATCTCCATCTGCAGCGCATTCAGCATGGCGATCTACAGTGTCATGCCCTCGGTGAAGCCTGTCATGACGGTGATTGGAGCTTCCTATATCCTCTATCTCGCCTGGAAGACCTACAGGAGCCATGCGAAAAGCGGGGATGGGGATGGAAGGCAGACGACGACAGTCATGTCCGGGATGCTCATGCAGTTCATCAATCCCAAAGCCATCATCTACGCGATCACCATCGCCACGACGTTCATCATCCCATACTATCGTTCCGTGCCTGTGATCCTGCTCTTCTCCGTGATGCTCGCCTTCATGGGATTCCTTTCCACCTGCACATGGGGACTGTTCGGATCATTCTTCCAGAGGTTCCTCGCGAAGAATGAGAAGGTCGTGAACACCGTGATGGCCCTGCTCCTCGTGTACTGCGCAGTCTCCCTGTTCCTATAAGACCACCCGTAGGGCCATAGACCTTTTATGAGGGAACCCGGCATGGCACACCAGGGATGCTTTAACGTGATGTCCGGATAGATCATCAGATGACATGGAAAAGGCTTCGCCTTCCGCTCTTTATCGAGGGGAAGGCGAAGCCTTTTGGACTGGATTCCTGTCAGGGGACTGTACTTTTAGAGGTTCTATTCGCAGGACAGGAACTAGGCTGTCACAGGGATGAGCCAGGATATTACCGGATGAACCGGGACATGACCGGACATCCCTAGATTTCTTTATTGAGGAGGGCATAGGAAAGACTGATGATTCCCTCGCTGTCCAGGGAGTTCATGATGGTGACCGTTCCAGGCTCCGTGCTCTCGTTCAGGAGGCCTCGGTCCTGAAGGACCTTGTGCAGCCTTCTGGACGTCCCGTCGCTGCCGTCATAGATATTGACGTCATCACCAAGAATACGTCGTAGAGAGGGCTTTACGAAGGGATAATGGGTACACCCGAGGACAACGGCACGAACGTTCTTGTCGATTCCGCTCAGGGCATCACGCAGATAGACGTCCGCTTTCTCCTCGATATCCACACCCTGTTCGATGATCTCGACAAGTCCAGGAAGCGGCATCTTGATGACCTCACGAGTCCTGGCGACTCAGGTCATGAGGGCCTGGAACTTCTTCTCGGTCAGCGTCCTTGGCGTCGCGAGGACCAGGATCTTCCCTTCATCCGTACATTCCACCGCGGGCTTCAGTGCCGGTTCGATTCCGATGATGGGGATTCCGAGGTACTTCTCCCGGAGAAAGTCTATGGCCACGCTTGTCGCCGTATTGCACGCCACGACAATCGCTTTGCAGTTTTCCTGGACCAGGATGTCGATGGCATCAGAAGTCAGTCTCCTGATGGTCTCCACATCCCTTGAGCCGTAAGGCGCATTCTTGGAATCTCCATAATAAAGGAAATTCTCATGGGGAAGGAGCCGGATGGCCTTCCTCAGCACGCTTATTCCACCTACACCGGAATCAAAGAATCCTATAGGTCTTGTCTTATCCATTTTTATGCCTCCAAACTTACCTGTATCTATTGTCATTCTATCAAATTATCATATTTTTTACAATTACAGGGGATTATGTTAAAATTTTCCTTGTAACCGTTGTGATATTGAACTAATGATTGACGAACATTATACGGTAGAGTAGAATTTTTGTATGTTATTTTTTACGGGAAGGATTGGTGAACATGAGAAAAGACTTGATTTATACGATACCCAGAGCGCTTCATAACGTGCAGGACCTCACTAAGATATTGGACGAGCACGAAGAGATAAGATTCGTATCCATCGCGGCAGTAGACCTGGCAGGCCATGAGACCGACACGAAGATTCCGATCAGGCTCTTCAGGAAAGATATGGATGTATTCCTGAATGGGATGGCGGCACAGACCGACGGTTCCTCCGTTGTCCTGCCAGAAATCGCCTCGCTGAACAATGCGAAGGTCGATATGAAGGGCGACAGCGATGCGACATGGTTTGTCGACTATAACTATACTTTCACTGCGAGCGATGCGACGAAGCCAGTGGGTACCATCAAGATTCCATGTTTCCTCTTCCATAACGGGTTGGAAGTGGATTCCCGTTCGATCCTGAAGAATGCCGAAGCGGATTTCAAGAAGAACCTCATGGAGAAGTTCCAGACGAGCGACAAGCTGCAGAAGGAATTCGGAATCAGCGCTGAGGATATCGAGGAGATCGAGGTCACCAATGCCACCGAACTTGAATTCTGGGTCAAGACCCCAAGCAACGCAGGAAATATCGAGGAGCTGCACACCTCACAGGAGCTGAAGGAGCAGTACTGGGGCAAGACCAGGGGAACCGTCAGGAACGCCCTGGAGGAGACCCTCATCCTCATGGAGAACTATGGCCTCAGCCCGGAGATGGGACACAAGGAAGTCGGCGGCGTCCGCGCGAAGCTTGCCGATACCGGAAAGTTCTCGAGTGTCCTTGAGCAGCTCGAGATCGACTGGAGATTCAGCACCCCGATGGGTACCGGAGATTCCGAGATCTTCATCAAGGAACTGGTCAGGGATGTCTTCGCAAGACATGGCCTGGAAGTCACTTTCCTCGCGAAGCCGATCGATGGCGTCGCAGGAAGCGGAGAGCATCTCCACATCGGTGTGGCAGTGAAACTGAAGAGCGGAGCGCGTGTGAACCTCTTCGCGCCGAAGGAAGACAACTTCCTCAGCACCGTAGGTTTCGGTTCCCTCATGGGCATCCTCAAGAACTACGAGGTCATCAACCCTATCGTCACCGCGACCAATGCCGCCTTCAGGAGACTGAAGAAGGGTTATGAGGCGCCGATCTGTATCGTCACCTCCCTTGGAGAGAACACGAAGGTCCCTTCCAGGAACAGGACCGTCCTCATTGGACTTATCCGTGACGAGCACAATCCGCTGGCGACAAGGTTCGAGCTCAGGTCTCCGAACCCGCACACCAACACCTTCCTGGCCACCGCATCGCTCCTCATGAGCATGACGGACGGAATCAACTACACCGTCGAGAAGGACAAATCCGCGACAGAACTCCTGAATGAACTTTCCAAGGAACCGAACGAGAAGGCTGACTACCTCGAAGAGGGAAGGGCATACCGTACGGAGAAGGATGTCTTCGAGGACTTCACGGATGAGGAGAGGGAAGAATTCTTCGGCAACGCGCCGTCCACAGTATTCGAGAACATCTCCGCATTCAGGAAGTATCCGGAGAAGATGGAGACCCTGAAGCGTAACGGTGTCTTCCCTGCGAAGATTCTGCATAGCTTCGAGAGTTTCGCCCTCAGCAAGTGGATCACCGAGCTCGAGCACAGGATCATCCCGAACTACATGTCCGAAATCAGGGAGATGAAGAAGCTCCATGACAAGGATAACGTGGATGACCTGGACCTTGCAAACTTCGAGAAGGTGCAGGAACTCAAGCTGAAGCTCATGAAGGACACGTCTTCATCCCTCTCCATGTTCTCCCAGGTAAGCAAAGCGGTGAAGGAGGGGAACCTCGAAGAGGTCTCAAGACTCCAGAAGGAGATTTCCGCCGAGGTCATCACCCTGAGAAAGCTTTACAGGGACTACAAGACGTACCTGATCGACTGCTAGGCCAGCCTTCGGGAGGACCTGGAAAAGACAGGAAGAGACAAAGAATAGAGACATGGCAAGCTCCTCGATGAGGGAGCTTCCATAGACTGACCTGCTCCGGGACCCTTCAGAGGTTCCGGAGCAGGTTTTTTAATGGAATCCATGCGATTTCACCGAAAATTCAAAAAGAAGCGTATGGCCTGTGGTATCATGGAAAAAAGAACAACAAACGGAGGTGCCACGATGAATTCTGATGTCAAATTAACGGAGACCTTTATCGAAGGACTCCCTGAAGACAGGAAAGAACCCATGGAGAAATTGAGGAAGGTGATCCGCGCGAATCTCCCGGAAGGTTTCGAGGAGACCATAGCTTACGGCATGCTGACCTATGTGGTCCCCCTGTCAAGGTATCCTGCGGGCTATCTGGGGAATCCGGCCCAACCACTTCCTTTCATCTCCCTCGCCTCACAGAAGAACCATATCGCCTTCTACCATCTCGGTGTCTATTCCGATGAAGAGATGCTGAAGTGGTTCGAGGAGGAATATAGGAAGCGGGTAACCACGAAACTCGACATGGGGAAGAGCTGTGTCCGTTTCAGGAACCCGGACAACATCCCTTATGACCTTATCGGGGAACTGTGCAAAAAGATCACGGTGGAGGACTGGATCGCCTTCTTCGAGGCGTCGAAGAAGGACAAGGAGAAGAACAGGCAGGCGAAAGCGGAAGCCGGAAAGAAATGAGTGCGGGCAGCCTGAACAGGCTGCCTTGCCTGATGAAAGTAGGGAAATGATTTGAGAAGACAAGCGATATTCATCGATGTGGACGGGACTTTTGTGAATGACAGCGGACTGGTTCCGGAAAGCGCGAAGACGGCGGTGAGAGAGGCAAGGAAGAACGGGCATCTGGTCTTCCTCTGTACGGGAAGGTCTACGGCGGAACTTTTTGACTTCATCATGGATGCCGGCTTCGATGGGATCATCGCGGCGGCGGGAGGCTACGTGGAGCTTGAGGGAGAAGTCCTGCTCCACCAGCGTGTGGCGGATGAGGACGTCAGGCATCTCGTCGACTATTTCGACAGGAACGGGATCGACTTCTACCTTGAATCCAACGGAGGACTCTATGCCAGCAGGAACTGCAAGGCCCACGTCCGGGAGCTTCTTTTCGGAGGGCTGAGCGAAGCCGCGAAAGCCGAGATGGCGAAGGGGATGAACGTCTTCATCGATGCCCTGATCGAAGGGGAGGACCTCCACAGGAACGATATCAACAAGATTTCTTTCCTGGGCTCCTCCGTACCTATCGAGACCATCAAGGAAGAGTTCGGAGACAAGTTCAATGTCATCCCCTCGACTGTAGCCGCTTTCGGTGAGAACAGCGGAGAACTCTCCCTGCCCGGGGTGCACAAGGCCCTGGCCATCGAGATGCTTCTTGAGCACATGGACTTCCCAAGGGAGGACACCATGGCCTATGGCGATGGGATGAACGATGCGGAGATGATCGAGTATGTCGGGATCGGGGTCGCCATGGGGGATGCCCGGGAAGGACTCAAGGCCATCGCCGACGACATCACCGGAACCGCCGATGAGGATGGCATCTACAACAGTTTCGTGAAATATGGTCTTATCTGACACGGTCTCGTCTGACGATGAGGCCTGGAGAAGGGGACATGATGGAAGAGGTTGCATGACGGGATAAAGCCGTCACAGTGTTTCATGATACAAAAAAGCCCATGACCGGCGTTCCAGAAAGGAAGTGCTGGTCATGGGCTTTGTACGTCCATAGGACGCGGTCTGAAGAATTCCTGTCGTCATATCCTGCTCAGGTGAAGCGCTTAGAACAGCCTTGTGGACTTCCCAAAGGAGGAAGCGATGAAGTAGCCGGTAAGGGCCAGGTACAGGGGTGTG
>DATISI010000243.1:0-8418 GCA_035581745.1 Clostridiaceae bacterium | reverse complement strand
TCCTTCCCTGATGCATTGTCTGGCATTCCTTTTGCCTCGGTTTTCTGGCTCAGGACTGTCTATCCATTCATTTTCCTCAACTTCCCGGGTGGACGACGCGATAATGCAGAAGGACGTTCCCTGTATCGAAGCCCCTCGCATCGATCAGCTTCAGTTCCTCCCGCCTGACATCCTTAAAGAGCGGCATCCCGGACTCCAGGATCACCGGAGTGACCACGATGAGATGCTCATCGATGAGTCCTGCATCGGAGAGCTGCTTCACCACCGTTCCGCTCCCGAAGATGACGATGTCCCCGCCTTCCCCTTCCTTCATCTTCCTTGCTTCCTCGACCAGATTGTCCTGCAGGAGCAAGGTGTTCTCCCAGGTGACCCGCTGGATTGTGGTCGAAAAGACCACTTTTGTCATCTGGTTCAGCTCCTGTGCGAGCACCCTGTCCCCGGCGGACGCTTCCGGATTGGACAGCACATAGGGCCAGTAGGCGGCGAACAGCTGGTACGTCACCCTTCCCAGCAGCATGGTGTCCGCGTCCATGGAGGCATGCAGGACCCTGTCCACCTCCGGGTCGTGGATGAACCAGTCGATTTCTCCCTGCGGACCTGCGAAATACCCGTTAAGGGTGACCCTGTTGAACATCAATATCTTTCTCATGGCCGTCTCCTCCTTTTCGTTGGGATTCTCTCCCTCTTCATCGTCTAAGGAAGGAATCTCCCTTTGCCCTGGGATCCTCCTTCAGTTTCCTCACCATCATATCAGTTGTCATCCGTCTCGAAGATATAGGGGAAATGTTTGGGGAACAAGGCGGTTAGGAGATCGATATCCGACGCTTCCTCCAGCCTGATATAGCCCAGCTGGTAGAGCTCCATTGCGGAGAACTGTCCTGCGATCAGCTTGGCAAAACTTCTCGGAATCAGTTCGATCCTCGAATTCCCTCGCTCCTCGCTGCTGTCCATGATCCTGAAAGCGAGTTTCCCTTCATTGGCGGTTACCCCGATCCGGATGCCATCCAGCTTGATGTTGACCTGGAAGCTCGACCCAGCATACGGGGATGCCGTCAGACGTTCCTCCATGATTGATTGCATGCTGTTCAGGAGTCCGGTGGGATTCAACACCTTCAGCATGAAGTGCCATGGCGTGCTCATGGTGATGCTCGCTCCGATATCCGTGAGGACCGTACCGGTCAGACCGTCCGGAACCGCATGGTTCACGATGATCTTTTCGAGTCCCTTGTCCTGTGCGATCCGGCTTGCCCTCCTGAGCAGGGACCATAACGCGTTGCCATCCAGACCCAGGATCTCCTCAATGACCAGCGCAGTCTCATAACTCCCGATGACCATGTAGCCCGTGGTCATCCCCTCCCTCCTGGAGAGATAGGTATCGTGCAGGTTCAGTGTCCCCAGGGGAAGACGCTTTCCCGACTCGTAGGCTTCAAGGATTTCCGGATGCAGGAATTTACGGGTCACCCATTCCTCGTCACGCTGGATCTTGAACAGGTTTTTATCCGTCGTCTTGTTGAAGATCTCGACAACCGTCCAGACGGTATCCGCATCGGCTGTCACCACCTCATCCGCCCCTTCCAGGATTAAGGCATTCTGCACGGGAAACGTTGCGACGAACTTATGGAACACAGGCTGGAATCCCAGCCTGGGATAATAACCTGGAATGCCGACCACCGTGACAAGATGATAGCCCGCCTGGATGAGGGCATCGAAAAGGAAGGTGATGCAGGCCTTCCCCACCCCTTTCCCCCGGTATTCCGCAATGACCCCTACCGGGTTGAGCATCGCGCCAACCACCTGGGGCATGTTGGGCATTGGAAAGGGAAGTATCCCTGCAATCCCGATGATCCTGTTGTCCTCGATGGCGATGACGATGCGTCTGTCTGTATAAGCGTCAAAATTACGGTAATAATACGAGAATCCCTGACTGACAATCTCCGCTTCCAGACAGCTGTAGTGCTCCTTCTTCGCCCAGATGTCGTAAATCACGCTGACCATTTCCGGCACATCGTTCTTTGTTGCCCACCTCAGTTTCATGTCTCCTACTCCTTTCCAATAGTCTGTTCTCACCACGAGCGCTTTGCCCTGACCATGAAGTCGTGCTGCCCTGTAATTGTCATGTCCCTGTAATTGCACGGTTCCTGGAATCGTCCTGATCCCGAAATCCTCAAAGAACGATAAACACACTCCAGCCTGAATCTTCTGGTTCCCGAACCCTTCCTGGGTAATCAAAGACCGCAGAGTCCTTCTGAATGATCAGACAGGTCCCTGCGGTCTCTTTTGCTTAATACTTGATGAATTTTGATCCTGGGATGCCGCAGATGCTGCACTTGTCCGGAACGAACTTCTCTATGTTTCCACAGACCGGGCAGAGATAGTAAAATACTTCCTCTTCCGAATCCAGGTTCTCCAAAGCTTCCTGATAAAGTCCGGCATGGACTTCTTCCGCCTTCATGGCATAGGTGAAAGTCTGGATGGCTGCCTTGTTGCCCACTTTTTCCGCTTCTTCAAGGAAACCAGGATACATGCTCGTGAACTCATAGGTCTCACCAGCCACGCCGTCCTTCAGGTTCTCCTCTGTCGAGTGGATCTTGCCTGCCACCTCAAAGTGCTTCAGCGCATGTATGGTCTCCGCATCCGATGCCGCTTTGAAAAGCTTGGCCGCATTCATTTTTCCGTCCTTCTCCGCTTTCTTCGCGTAGGCCAGATATTTCCTGTTCGCCTGTGATTCCCCGGCAAAGGCATCCATCAGGTGTTCGAGTAACTTTTGGTTTTCCATTCATTTCCCTCCAATGATACTATTATCTCCATGCGCCTTAAAAAGCGACATGGAAAACTATCCTCTTCAATTATACATGAAAATTGAAAAGCTGTAAGTAATAATGCATGAACAAAGCATGGCGAAACAGGGCTTCACACACCAGGAAACCTCATGATGAGCTGTGCTTCAAAGCCCTCCTGTCCTCTCACCCCTGCAGGCTACTTCGCTTCCTCATACTGGAAACGCTGCACAAGTTCCTTCACGAACTTCTCCTTCTCATTGATCCATGGACTGTGCGCCGAATTCTCGAACCACAGCCATTCCTTCTCTGGCGCCTCGAGGATGTTGTAATAGTCCTCGGCAAGGGCTGTAGGGGAATTGAGGTCATGCCTTCCGATGAAGAAGTACACGGGAACATCAAGCTTCGCAAAGTCCTTCCTGAGGTCAATGTCATAGAGCTTCTGGTAGACATTGTTGAAGGTATAGATCACGCCCCTGGCAAAATTCACCTTGTCCAGGACCCCATACTCTGGTGCCGCGATATCCGCGATGGTGTCGTATCCTGGGTTATGGATCTTTGGATTGGCAGACATGACGCCCGTCAGATAGTTGATATAGGCTCCGCTCTTCCAGGTCACATCCTTCCCGTAATAGGGGGGAAGTCCGTTCTCTTCCAGTTTCTGGATCATTGCCTCATCTCCGCGTTCCTCGGCGATCTCCATCGCCTTGTGGTAGTCGACAATCTCTGTCTCCTTGAAATTGACCATCTGGCCCGTTCCAAGGATAGCGGCATACAGCTCAGGCCTTTCGGCAGCCAGGAAGACCGCCAGCGCACTGCCCCAGGATTCTCCGACAAGATAGATCTTCTCTTTTCCAAACCGTTCGCAGAGGTATTCGGTCAGGGCGATGCCATCCGCCACATAGGTGTCCACCCCGATGCTGTCAAGGCTTGTGGCATAATAGGATTTTCCGGAACCCGGCTGGTCCCAGTTCACCATGACATAGTCCTTTTCAAGGGTGGCGAGGTTCCTCCTCGCCGCAGCGAGCTGCGTGCCGCCTGGTCCTCCCGCAAGGAAGAGGATGACCGGATTCCTTCGGTCTTCTCCCCTTACGCTGATCCATTCGTCTCTCCCGTTCAGGGTCACTTTCTCGAGGGATGCGATACTGTTTAGGGATTCAGGGGTATCCCCTCCGGTGATGGCAGGGGTTTTCGCCATGTACTGCGTGAAGAGGGTGAAAAGTACGGTGACGACGAGGAATGCGGCGATAGCGGTGCCCAGCCGTTTCATCCGCCCTATTTTTCTCGGACTGGCTTCTTTGCTTCCCAGCCTCCTGATGAGGCTGAATAGAAGCTCGATGAGGAGCCAGACGGTCAGGATGACGGTGCTGAGGACCAGGATCAGGAAAATGCCTGTTTGGATCATCTTTTCGTTTCCTCCTTGTTCTTTCCTTTACGGCACCGGAATCCTCGACGGTTCATCCACGCAACACTTTGGGACTCATAGGATTATCGGCGCAAGACCTGCTTTCGGCAGACCATCACGTTAAATTTATAACAAAATTATTGAAGATTCAATAGACAATACGTTAATTATGGCAGAAAGTTATCCATGCTTCTGCATTTCTTTGGAATAGGATAGGATGCATGACGCGGCAGACTGGAAAATCCCTCTCCTCCCCTGCCCTGGATGGCCGCTTTCCCTGTCTCCCAGGGTTTCTGACGCTTCTTTGCCGCCGTCCTGAACTGGTTGACAACGTCTTCCTGCTATCCTATGATTTAGGTGAATGACACCTGTGAATCTCAGGAGCGACTGGCATGTGGAGACATGAAACGTTACACATGCAGCAACCCTGAAGAATCATCAAGGAGAGGGGGAAGCACCATGCGGTCGACAGACAGACTCGGAGAAGAGAAGGTCACCGTTCTTCTGAAGCAGTTCTCTATACCGGCCACGGTCGGCATGCGTGTCGGCGCCCTCTACAACAGCATCGACAGGATGTATATCGGGAACAGTCCGGATCTCGGTGCCCTCGGACTTGCAGGAATCACCATCGGCTTCCCCATCACGCTGGCCATGATGGCGCTTGCCTTTCTCTTCGGGATCGGCGGTGCCACGATGTTCTCCATCAAACTGGGTGAGCAGCTTCCTGAGGCTTCGGAGAAGTACCTCGGCAATTCGGTGGCGATGCTGGTCCTGTCCTCTGTCGTGTTCATGCTGGCAAGCCTCATCTTCCTACGTCCTCTTCTGACGCTTTTCGGCGCAAGCCCGCAGGTCATGCCCTATGCGCTGGAATACATGCGCATCGTCCTGTGGGGATCGGTGTTCCAGGCACTCAGCATGGGACTGAACAGCTTTGTGCGGGCGGATGGAAGCCCGAAGATCGCGATGATCTCCATGTTCCTGGGCGCAGGCTTCAACATCGTCTTCGATCCGATCTTCATCTACGTCTTCCGCTGGGGGATGACCGGGGCGGCGTTGGCGACCATCGGCGGCCAGCTCCTCACCACCATCTGGGTCCTTTCCTATTTCACCGGAAGCCGCTGCACGATCAGGCTGAAACCTGAAAGCATGCGTCTTGAAGCACCGATTGTCAGCAGGATGGTCCAGACAGGCACCCCTTCCTTCTTCAGGCAGGTTGCGAACAGCCTGATGCATATCATCCTGAACCGGGGACTGATCCTGTACGGCGGAGACATCGCAGTCTCCGGGATGGGCGTCATCAACAGCATCCAGACCTTCATGCTCATGCCGATCTTCGGGATCACCCAGGGCGCACAGCCCATCATCGGCTACAATTTCGGGGCGAAGAAGATGGAGCGTGTCAGGGAGACCTTGAAGCTTGCCATCTTTGTCGCGACACTCATCATCGCTATCGGCTGGCTTGCCACCAGGCTGTTCCCTGATCTCCTGATCCGGATGTTCAGCAGTGATCCGGAACTGATCGCTTTTGGTACCCGGGCAATCCGCATCTGGTTCCTCTTCCTCCCCGTCATCGGGTTCCAGATCGTCAGCGCAAGCTATTTCCAGGCGGTTGGCAGGGCGAGGCTTGCGACCTTCCTTACCCTTTCGAGGCAGCTCATCATCCTCATCCCTGCAGTCATCATCCTGCCGAGGTTCTTCGGCCTGACAGGGATCCTCTATTCTGCTCCTCTAGCCGATATCCTCTCTTCGGTCATCACCGGAATCTGGCTGAGTGTGGAGCTCAAACGACTGAGCCTCATTGAGGAGGAGCGGTTAATCAAGGAAACGAAATGACCACGGTCCAAATGGGCGGGGCAGAAGCTCACATCCATGGAAGCCCATCGTCATATGATAAAACTGGACAATCATCCGTTGATATGCGAAAAGCAGGGAAATCCTTTATGAGGAAGCCCCTGCTTTTAAAATTCCATTCCATATTTCTTTTATGGATCAGACCAGATGACCCGTCTTTCCTAGCCAAGCATAATCCTGTCAGGCGAGATCGTAGACATCTCCATTTCCGATGGAGTGGCTCTTGAGTGTCTCATACAGTTCTGTATGGACTGCCGTCCTGTAAGCGACCACAAAGGGGAACGCCAGTCCAAGAGTCAGAATAGCGAGCAGGTCCCAGCCAAGCATGGACAGGTCAAGGATGAACATGTCCATCTTTTGCCCACTGGTCAGGTCTCTGCTGATCCTTTGCGCTGTCTTCTGGTCCATTCCAGGATTCTCCGCAATGATCCATGGAATGTAATGATACTCGTAGATTTTGATGATGCCCGGAACGATCAGAAGGAGAAACCAGAGGAAAACCTTGATTTCCCTGATCAGCATCACCTTCACCATATTGAGATAGTTCGGGTCTTTGAACGCCGAAAAAAGGATTCTCCAGTCCACACGCTTGCTGTTTTTGGATACGGTAAGGAAATAGCGGACTTCTCCAATCTCGGCAGGGGTTCCGACAAACATCTTGAACAGGATGGCGATGATTCCTGCGCCAGCTCCAATCATAGGCACAAGCAGTTCAAACGGGACGTATAAATAATTGTAAAGACTGAAACCCAGAACCGGGTAACGGTCAACCAGGCTTATATTCGGAAAATCCGCCATAGATGCCTGGGCATTCTCCGTGAAAAAGAAATCCGATATGATTTCATAGTACTGCTGGAAGTTCAGGATGAGTGTGATGAGGACGACAAGTCCGGAGAGCAGGAATACGCCTTTCAGGTTCGCTTTTGCCTGTGCTTTAAGGATATGTCTATGCCACATGGTTGTTTCCTCCAAAATTTTATTCATTATGTCTTTGTGATGCCCGTATCCGGCCACGGTTATGGCGCAGATGTGACGGGTGTACGTAATCTCATATCTTCCAGGTGATCCTGTCACCTGGAAGACATGAGAGGGCTGAACGTTTCAGCAGCTGGGAATCGTCCAGCCGTTGCTTTCTATTTCCGTGCCGGGAGCTCAATCCTGATGGGTTCCTCAAGCATCCGCATGGGTCCCTTAATCCTCTGGATCCTGACGAGTCCGCCCGGAAGGTCCTCCACCGTGATGACGGTCTTCATCTTCGAATCCTTGACCGAGACCTTGTCCCCGTCAAGCAGGGTGACTGTTCCACCATTCATGTAAATGGCGAAGGTCCGGTAGGGTTCCTCATTTTTCTCGATTTCCGTCATGAAGGTGAGCTCTGCCATGCCATCCTTCCTCACGACCTCCGTGAGTTCCATCCCCATGATGGGTTCTGTGATCACCTTCTTATTCAGGTCCACCGTGATGAATTGGTCGTTGATCGGAAGCAGCCGGATTCCCCGGATGACCAGGGTCTGTTCCCTGGGTTTCTCGAAGTAGTTCGAATCGATATGGATCTTGAACCACTCCCCGTCTTCTCCCGTGGAGGTGATGGGGCCGCTGGTGTTGCGGATGACCTTCCCGTCCTGTTCAATCGTGAGGTCAAGGTCCCTGATCCAGGCCGGATTGCTCTTCGGGACCTCGAAGCTGACTTCAGTCCCTGTGGGGTATACGGACACCTCTTTAAGGGTGAACGCCTGACCGTCGATGGTATAGGGTTCGTTGATCTCATACACGACAGGTTCCGCGAATTCATCGAATTCCAGCTTGAAGGCGAAGGTTCCCGCCTTACGGATGTCCCCCTCTCCGACCTGTCTCACAACGGTTTCGCCTTCGCCCACCTGGTCCATGGGAATGACGTCCAGTTCCACCTCAAGCTCCAGGGACCGGGGCAGCTTTCCGCCGCTGAATCGGTAGCGCTGGATGAGGTAGCCATTTTCCCGGTCCTTCTGCTTGGAAGTCAGGATGGATGACGCGTAAGGGACCTCCACCATTCGCATCCTTCCCCCATCCATGAGCGTCATCGATTTGTTCGTGACGCTCACAATCTCATCTTCTGCCAGTTCAAAATCCTCAGGAAGCTGATAGAAGACCACGAGGTTGCGTTCATCCGCGATGACGTAGGGAATCATGAGGCTCCGCTCTCCATCCCAGGCGGTCAGGCCGACTTCCTGGACATACTCATTCTCGATGGCCTCGCTCAGGCTCCTGTCGAACCGTACGAATCGCGCGAGCTGCGACAGGATGGGAATGTTCGCCATGCTGTCTGCGAAGACCGTGCTGGTGTTGACGAAGAAGGTGAACAGCATGAGCATGGCCAGGGAAGACAGTGAACCGGACAGCGCTCTC
>DATISI010000242.1:0-4298 GCA_035581745.1 Clostridiaceae bacterium | reverse complement strand
TGGTGACACCCTTGTAGTCCAGGTATTTGTCGACTGCAAGAATCAGGGCTTCCGGTAGTACGACCGGGATGTTGGCACTGCTTGAGGTCCTGCTGATTCCGATATAGTCATTCCCCACGAAGTCGATGTCTATTATCCTTTCTGTCGTGGCGACAAATCCGTTCATCGTATCCTCCATCACCACGGTCCGGTTTACCGGTTTGATGGTCAGGGATTCGAATACCTTGTCTCCACTCACATTCCTGGCCACACTGAGCTGGAAGAATTCCTTGCGAGGGAACAGGAGGTCTTTCGCACTGTAAGCGAACTGGACATTCCCGTCGTTCGCGATCCACAAGGTCCTGTAGGCGGATGCGCCTCCTGAGGCTTCTGTCCTTGGCGTCTTCAGTCCGATGAGGACACCAGCTTTGGGCTGGAATTCAAGCGAGGAATCTTCCACAGCACCCATGGTGCCCTTCTCTGCAGCTGACATCACACCTTCCCGGCTTGCCACGGTCTCCGTGCTGAGTCTGCTGAACTTGATGAAGTTTCTCCCCTGGATGATGCCGATGATCTCGTCACTCAGCCTGAAAAGCTGATAGAATGGCGTGTTCTCCGTATTGATGTCAATCACTTCCATCTCCTCATCCTGAAGGTTCAGCCTTGCGGGATTCACGCGGTATTTGCTGAGAAGGAAGTCATAGATGCCTACGAGCTTCACTTTGTAGTTCGGCTCACTGATCATCTCGTCCCCCACCCTCGCCGTGTTGACGTCGAAGTAGGCGGTCATCCCTCTGAACTGCGATTCATCCAGGTCTGCGGCACCTTCAATCGGCACGACGGAAAGGAAAGTATAGGACCCTTCGATTCCGATGTTCACGGCCTCAGGGATCTTGATCCCCCTGTCCATGCTGGCCACGCCAAAAGAGCAGCCGGTAAGGAGGGCTGTGATGAGGATGAGATAGGTGAGATTAAGTATTCTTTTCATAACTTACCGCTCCTTTGAAAGGTAACCTGATGGTGATTTCCGTGCCTTCCCCTGCTTTGCTTTCGATGAGGAGTTCCCCACCGTGGAGTTTGGCGATCTCGTCACAGATGGAAAGACCGATTCCATTCGCTGAATTCGATGTCTTCCCTTTGTAGAATTTCTCCTTGACCTTATAGATGTCCTCTTCTCCAATACCGATTCCGTTGTCTTTCACGATGAAGTCCACATATTTCGGCATCAGTCTCATGTCTACCGTGATCTCTCCACCAGGACCCGTGAACTTGAACGCGTTGTCGATGAGGTTGATGAAGACCTGTTTCAAACGGTTGGGGTCCGCGGTCAGGATGCCCATGTTCTCTTTACCCTTCACGATGAATCGCTTGCCTTCACGTTTCGCCCTGTCCTCCATATGTTTCCTGATGAAATCGAACAGTCTTGAGATATCCACCTTCTCCACTTCAAGTTCCACTTTTCCGGAAACGAATTTCGAGAAGTCGAGTAGTTCGTCAACCATGTTCTTCAGCCTGTCGGTCTCCTTCGAGATGATCTCCAGCCCATCCTGCATGAGCGCGGGGTCCGTATGCTCATCCTGCAGCGTGATGGCCCACCCCTTGATGGAGGTGAGCGGTGTCCGGAGTTCGTGGGATACGGAAGAGATGAAGTCATTCTTCAGGGCTTCCTTCTTCCGGATTTCCCTGGTCATATAGTTCAGGGTATCCGAAAGCTTCCCGATCTCATCCTCATGGTACTTGGTACTGGTGACATTGTAGTTACCTGACGAGATGATCTCTGCTGTCTCGGTCAGCTTGTCGATCGGCATGATGATCCGTTTGCTGAGGAAGAAACTGAGGATTCCTGCCGCCAGCATCACGGCGATTCCGAAGGCTCCGAAGTTCAGGGCGATGATCCCGAGGGAGGCATCCACATCCTTGAGGGAGGTGATGAACCGCAGCGCACCCACGATGCCCTCGCTGTCCCTCAGCGGATAGGACAGGGCCATGACCTTCTCGTCCGTGATCTCCCGTGTGAAGATCGTGTAGGATGTACCGCCATTAAGGGCAGCCACGATATCGGTGTCCGACTGGGGACCCTGCGGTCTGTTCCCCTGGGAATCGAGGATGACGACCCCGCCCAGGTTGATGATCTGGACCTGTGCATCCGTCTGTTTCCAGAAAGCGTCTACGTCCTCATAGACATTGTTCTCCAAGGTTTCCCCTGAAAAATAACGTTCGTAGAAATCCGCGGAGATCTTCAGCTGGCTCTCCAAAGTCTCACTCACATTGTTGTAGAAATAGGATTGAAGTACCTTGACCAGTGCGATATCCGTGACAGACACGGCAAGGAAGATGACAAGAAGAAAGTTGAATGCCATCCTGTATTTCAGACTGTTGCGCTTTTTCAATGGTTTCCTCCTTGCTCCGTTTTGTGGAATCTGTACACGTATCAGGATAGGGGCAGATTTAAAGAAAAATCAAAACATAGCGTGTATGTTTTGATTTCATGCTGCTTGTTATTTGGACCACCGATATCCTGTTCCCCATACGGTCTCGATATAGACCGGTTCTGAAGGGTGGTCTTCAATCTTGGCCCTAAGCCTTCTGATATTCACATCGACAATCTTAGGATCGCCGATGAAATCAAAACCCCATACCAGATTCAATAATTCATCCCTGGAGAATGCCTTTCGCGGGTTCTCGAGGAAGATGCTCATCAGTGCGTATTCTTTGGGTGTAAGGTCCAGGACGGTATCGTCCTTCTTTATGGTCTGCGAGTATTTATCCATGATGAATCCCTGGCTTTCCACCTGCTGGCTGTCCTCCTTGATGCCTTTGGCTTCCTCAAGTCTCCGGATCAGCGCCTTGGTCCTCAGGATGAACTCCGTAGGATTGAACGGTTTGACGACGTAATCGTCTGCTCCCCGTTCCAGTCCATTGATCTTGTCCATGTCGAGTCCCTTTGCGGTAAGCATGATAATTCCCATATTGGTGTATTTTTCTCTCAGTCTCCTGCAGACCTCGAAACCGTCGATTCCCGGAAGCATGACATCGAGGACGACGACCTGTGGTTTTTCAAGCTCAGCTTTTCGCAAAGCTTCTTCTCCTGAATCCGCTTCCACTACCGAGAATCCATTCCGCTCAAAATTGATCTTCAGGAATGCCCGGATGCTGCTTTCATCTTCACAAATCAATATCTTCAATACTACCACTTCCCCACTGTATTTTAGAATTATCTTCTAATACTGCGCTATCCTCTACGGTCCATGTCAAGGATCCTATTTAAGTATTCCAAACTTGAAGCCTTCAGCCTTGAACCTGTCAATGACTGCAGGCAGGGATTCCACTGTGAGAGGCTTGTTGTTGGCGTCATGCATCAGGACAACAACGACAGACTTGACCTTGGAAAACTGGATGGAGTCGAATACGAAATTCGCGGATTCCACAGCATCTTTTGGTCTTCTCGATGTCGGTTCAGAATCACCATTGATGGCATTCCAGTCGATATACTCGATTCCCGTGCTTCTCAGCAGTTCGTCGACAGGATCCATATCCTTCCAGGTCATATGTCCGCCTGGATATCTCAGCACCCTGCTGTTGAAAGTCTCTTTCCCAGTCACCTGTCTGATTTTTTCCACCAACCGGTCAAGCTCATCCTTGATGTATGGTCCATCACCGATCTTGCCTGGATACAGCTTGTCATAGACATGGGTATAGGTATGGAGGGCGACACTGCTGCCTTCATCCATGATCCTGTTGATGATTTCCCCTGATCTCGGTGTCTTCTCGATACTGTCACCAATAAGGAAGAAGGTACCACCGACGCCTTTCTCTTTCAGGACATCGAGGATCTTGTCCGTGCTCTCGTTGGTCGGACCGTCATCAAAAGTGAGGAAGACCAGCTTCTCACCGCTATAGGGTTCAAGACCTAAAGTCCAGTTCCTGACATCCGCCGTGTTGTAAGAATATTTGTCTGCAAGGACGATGTGGTTTCCGTCTTCCATGAGGTCTTCTGGCAGCAGCGCTTTTACAGGTTCCGCCACAGGAGCAGGATTTTCCTCGACAGTAACAGGAGTTTTAGAAGCGAAGAAACCTTCACCTACGAATTTGAAAAGAAGCAGTCCCACCAGAGATCCAACCACCAGAATAAATAAAACTGTCACTGCGATACGCCCACCGTTGCTTTTCTTGTTGCTTCCGAAAATGTTGCTGTTTCTTCTCATTTTTCCTCCAGAATCTTTATATTCTCATTCTATATCGCTACGCCGCACATTATGTTACAAATAGGAATCATCCTTCCCTATCATAACAAAAAACAATAAGTTACGCCTTAGTTT
>DATISI010000241.1:0-6039 GCA_035581745.1 Clostridiaceae bacterium | reverse complement strand
GAAAATGCTATGTAAAATATTTTTCTTTCTCATTCGTATACTATATGATAACATTAGGGAACGAAAAAGGAGATAACAATGAACAAAGATTTTAAAAATATTAATATAAGCGATGACCTCCTGAAGGCCATCACAAGCCTGAAATATGACAGCCTCACGGAAATCCAGAGCAAGGTGATTCCGCTTGGGCTGGAAGGGCACAATATCCTGGGCTCGTCCTCCACGGGAAGTGGAAAGACCGTAGCCTTCCTTCTGCCTGTCCTGGAAAGGACAGACTGGGAGGAGAATGATGCCAATGTCCTGATCCTCGCACCGTCCCGGGAACTTGCCGTGCAGATCAAGAGGGAGTATGACATCCTCGGACGCTACAAGAAGCTGACCTGCGTCGCCGTATTCGGTAAGCAGCCCTTCAAGGAACAGGAGCAGCGCCTGAAGGCGAAGCACCAGGCCATCGCCGGGACACCGGGAAGGGTACTTGACCACATCAAGCGGGGGACCATCGACACCTCGACCATCCGCTACCTCATCATCGATGAGGCAGATGAGCTCCTGAACAGGGGATTCCGTGACGAGGTCCTCGCCATCGTGAAGAAGCTGAGGAACGTGAAGCAGTCCATGCTGTTCTCCGCTACCCTGAATCCACAGGTGAAGAAGCTTGCGACGGAGATCCTCGGGGACTACCAACTCGTCGAAGCAGAGGACAAGGAAGAGCTCAACATCGAGGAGATCCTCTACACCGTGAAGCAGCAGGACAAGTTCAAGGCCCTTCTCTCCGTCATCTTTGAAAGGAAGCCAAAGAGCATGATCATCTTCGTCAACAGCAGGGACGAATGCGACATGATCAAGGAAAGGCTGGAGGAGCAGAACTTCTATGCATTGAAGATCCACGGCGGTATGCTCCAGGAAGACAGGCTGAAAGCCATGGACAGGTTCAAGAACAAGGAGATCGCCTACCTGGTCGCGACGGACGTCGCGGCAAGAGGAATCGATGTCACGGATGTGGACATCTCCCTGAGCTATGACTTCCCCGTGGAGAAGGAGAGCTTCGTCCACAGGAAAGGCAGGACAGGAAGGAACTATAAGGAAGGACTCGCCATCTACTTCATCTCGGAATACGATGAGAAGTATGTGCGTGAAGCGGCGAACTTCATTGGAACGAACCTGGATGACCGAAGGAACATCGACCTGAGCTTCGGAAAGACGGAGAAGGATGCATTCCTCGCGTTCCAGAAGGAACTCCGGCAGAACCGTCCGGAGAAGAAAGTCATCCATAAGGATATCGTGAAACTCTATATCAACGGAGGCCGCAAGAAGAAAATCAGGCCGCTGGACATTGCAGGTACGCTGAACTCCATTCCGGGAATCGAAGCGGAGGACATCGGCATCATCGATGTCCAGGACAACGTCACCTATGTGGATATCCTCAACGGAAAAGGCGACATCGCCCTTCAGGGCCTCAATGAACGCAAGATCAAGGGCAAGGAACTGAAAGTGGAGAAGGCCAAGAAGTAGGAACGGCTTTCTATTTCAGGCAGCAAGCCTGAAGCCTGGGCAGGGATTGCTGATCCGATGTCCCATGTAAGATCGGTTGACTAATCCGCGACAAAGGGTCTGGACCAGAACTGGCTGCAATGCCAAGTTTTGAGCCAGACCCTTTGTCACGTCCAAGAACGATGAGGTCGAAGGGGAAAGGAATCACGCCGTGACCAATTTGCGAACTCTGAAAGCCAGGACCATGATGACGAATCCAATCAGCGTCGCAATCATGTCAAGGACATCAAAACTGCTGCCCAGGAACAGGTCATGGATGACTTCCGAAGCAAAGATCAGGGTATAGCTTCCTATAAGGAGGTAAATGAACGGTCTGAATGTCAGGTCCTTCTTGAAAAAGGAGGGATAACCGATGACGATCAGTGCAGGAATCAGCAGTCCAACGGCAAAGTTAGGCGCGATACCCATGAAGAAACGTACGGACTCGCTCAGAGCCATCTCTGCCTCCCTCATGAAGATGGTCAGTGTCCATATGGCCGAACCCAGAAGTCCGAGCAGGTTGATTAAAGAGAATTCTTTCTTTTTCATAGCAGTATACGCCCCCATTCTTGATGATATGACCTGTATGGGAATGACAGACCAGGATTTCTCCCTTATATTATACCTTCAGGAAAAAGAAGGTCAACCTGAAAGTGTTTCGTCTTCTTTCAGGAATTCAGAATTTATTGGATTTGCTGTTTTGTATTCTATTTGTCTTCGATTTGTATCAATCTCAGCTCCGGAAAATGGTATAAAGTAGATGAGTAGAAACGAAATGGAGGACTTTGCCATGAAAAACAAGCTGATTGCCATCACCATAGCCAGCCTCTCGGTCATCTTCCTGGCGACGGGTTGCGGAATCGCCGCAAAGGCAGGGAGTGTGCCTGAAAATCAGGCCAAACCTGTAGTCGAGACGCCGGCGGAGACACCTGGAGAGACACCAGGAGAGGCTCCTGAGGAAGAAAGGAAGGTCCTGGATATCGACATCCTCGTCAAAGGTGCGATCCTGGACAAGGAAAGAGCCATCAAATTCACCGTGAAGAACCCCCTGGACGAAGCCCTCATGTACGGCGCGCCTTTCACCATCGAGAGGCTGAAAGCGGGCACGACAGACGTATGGGAAAAGACAGCCCTTACGGATGAGCTGGCTTTTGACATGATGCTTCGGATCATCGAACCGGGATGTGAGGCGGAAGACCAGGTCTTCATGGACTATATCAAGGACATCGAGGCCGGAACCTACAGGATTGTAAGGCTTTATGCCACGGATACCAGGACCGAGATCACCCTCCATGTCAATTTCAGGGTGACTGAAGCCGGTGAGCTCCTGTACGGACTGGAAGGATAACCCGGATAGAACGAAGCGACACAGCGCGGGACACCGGCTTTAGGTCGGAACCTCAACTGTATGAAGGACCATAACCACCAACCTCCAACAGAGATGCCTCCCTTTCGCAGGCAGATCGCACGCCCACAGGCGTGTGCTGCGAAGGGGGGCATTTCTGCGTCCAGAATTCGAATCGGGGAGATTCTTTCTTTAAATGAAGCATGATACCCAGGGTGATGATAGGTGCAGACGGGATATCAGGAATTTGAATGCACCATAAGCAAAATAAGGAAGAGAAGTCCGCATCCTATGCTATAATGTATATGATAAAATTGTAACAAAAACTGTGTATCGCCTGAATTTTAGGAGATGATGGCAGACACAAAGAAGGGAAGGGAACCGTGGCGAGAAATCCATTCAACCTGACCAGGAACGGGCAGACGTCTGAATCCCGACTGTCTGTGACAGTGTTTCTGACTATAGCACTATTCTTTCTTCTTACGCTTTCCGGATGCGGTCCAAGAGAAGCGGAAAATCAAAAGCTCATCATTGCCGACCAGTTCGGACTGGCCTATGCTCCCCTTGAAATCATGAAGTCCATGGACTTTCTGGAGAAGGAACTCCTGGAAAGGAACGCGGGGTCCGTGGAGGTGGAGTGGAAGCGGATGGGGAACACCGCGGCCATCCGTGAAGCGATGCTGGCAGGAGACCTGGATATCGGCTTCGCGGCGATTCCGCCTTTCCTCATCGGAAAAGAAAGCGGCATGGACTGGAGGATCATCTCCGGTCTCTCCGAAAGCCCCGTCGCCCTCATCACCTCGGATTCCAGCCTGAGTTCGATAAGCGACCTCACGAAAGACCATCGGATCATCCTTCCCCAGCCGGGAAGCATCCAGCATATCCTGTTATCCATGCTGGCAGAGAAGGAGCTCGGGGATGCCCGGGCATTCGATGACCGGCTGCTCGCCATGTCTCACCCCGACGGTGTCACTGCGCTCGTTTCCGGAAAAGGGAAGGAGCTCCATTTCACCGCACCGCCCTATATGCAGGAGGAACTGGCACAGGATGGATTCCGCATCCTTGCCGATGGCGAGGATGCCTTCGGAGGTCCCTTCACCTTTATCGTCGGAATCTGCCCGGAACGGGTATATGAACGTAAGGAAGTCTATGCTGCCTTCAAGGCCGCGCTCACTTCTTCCATCCTTTATATGGAAGAGAATCCCAAAGAGAGTATCGCTATCCTGATGGAAGCCTATTCCTATGACGAGGAATCCCTGAAGGGCTATCTCGCAGAGGAACAGATGCGGTATACGACGGAAGTGAGAGGAATAGAGACCTTCGCCTCCTTCATGTCCCGGAGCGGTTTCCTGAAGACAGAACCAGCAATGGATGAGCTGTATTGGGAAGAAGGGAAATAGGTCAAAACACTTGATGGATTGGCACACTGCCTTAACCCGTTCAATTTCGTGGCTCATAGGGCTGCATCATCTGTTAAAGGGATCCATCCCCTCATCCTGACAGGATACGGGGCAGATAGGAGACGACTATGGAAGGAAGGGGAGAGACCATGACAAAGAACAGATTCCGCTATCGAATGATTTTTATCCTGGTCCTCCTTACCCTCTGGCAGGCGACAGCCTATGCGGAGGTGTTCTCTCCAGCCCTTTTCCCGAAGATCGAGACCATCCTGAAACGGTTCGTCGACCTCCTTCTCTACGAAGGGCTGGTCATGAAGACGCTCTACAGCATCGTCATCGTCCTCCTGGCCATGATGATCAGTCTGGCCTTATCCGCCCTCCTGACCTATCTCGGAAGACGTTCTGCCTTCATCCGTGAATCGACACACATGACCCATGCCATCGCAAGCCCTCTTCCAGGAATCGCGATCCTTCCGCTGGTCCTCATCTGGCTGGGTGTCTCCCAGTCCGCCATGCTGCTCATCATGGTCCATGCGACCCTCTGGCCTCTCTGGGCACAGGTATCCCAGTCAGTTGACCGGCTTGACCTGCGGTACAGCCGGTTCATCAGCGCGTTCCGGATTCCACCAGCACGGCAGTTCTGGCATATCTATGTCCTCGGTATCCGTCCGGAGCTCATGACGGGCCTCCGGATTTCCTGGAGCCGCGGATGGCGTGCCCTCATCAGTGTAGAGATGATTTTTGGGATGGTGGGTTCACAGACGGGTCTTGGCTGGCTGATCTTCGAAAGGCGGATGTACATGGATACGCCGGGTCTCTATGCCGGATTGCTTGCCATCGCGCTCTGCGGAATCTTCTTCGAGACCTACGTGTTCCGGGCAGAACCCAGGGAGGTGCGCCATGAAGCCATTAATTGAGATCAGGAACCTGAACAAGGTCTTCAGGAATGAGGTCCTCTTCCGGGATTTCAGCATGGAAATCAGAAGGAATGAGATCATCGCCCTCATGGGTCCATCTGGCATTGGGAAGAGCACCCTTCTCAACATCATCGGTCAGCTCGACAGGGATTTCACCGGAATCGTCGCCTATGACCCCATCCTTTTCGAGGATACCAGGGTTCCGTTCCCCTTCGTTTTCCAGGATGCGGACACGCTGCTTCCATGGAAGACCGTGGAAGGGAATATCGCGCTCGTACGGAAAGGGATCACCGCGGAGGAGATGGACAGCGTGCTCGAGACGATTTCCCTCAAAGCTCATCGCAACAAGTACCCCCACGAGTTGTCCGGTGGAATGAAACAGCGGGTGGGGATTGGCAGGGCGCTGGTATGCCGGTCAAGGATCATGCTCATGGACGAACCCTTCGGAAGCCTGGATGATGAGATGAGGAGGAAACTCCAGGACTTCATCCTGGAGCTCCATCGGTCCACGGGAATCACCATCGTCTTTGTCACCCATGACTGGGAAGAGGCAGAGCGGATCGCGACCAGGATCGTCGAGCTTTGAGGAAAATCCCATAAAGAATACATAGAGATTTGAATGGCAACAGGATTTACCTCGTAGAGAAGTGAATTCAAAGGAACGTCAACAGTGAAAATGGAAGAAGACCAGGGCAGCACCGATATGCTGGCTCTGGTCTTCTTTTTGAATGTGCTGCTTTGGACAGGCACCTATGCTGACTCGCCGGAGGGACGAGGAAAGCAACTGTGTCAAGGTATGGGGGTTATAATGCGCTTGCGGCGGCTTTCCTGTCCAGAGAATAGATCT
>DATISI010000240.1:0-2152 GCA_035581745.1 Clostridiaceae bacterium | reverse complement strand
AAAAGGAATTTGGAGGAGGTATAGGGTATCCCGCTCTCCTTCAGGGTGTCTTCCGTCATGCCGACCATGGCGAGTTCCGGGAACATGAAGACACAGGCCGGGATGTTCTTCCCGATCCGGGCATGGTGTCCGGAGATATGTTCAGCCACGTATTCGGCCTGGGCCGCTGCGGCATGGGCAAGAAGGAGCTTTCCATTGACATCTCCTACCGCATAGATCCCTGGGACGTTCGTCTCAAAATTTTCATTGACCCGGATGCCTTTCCTGTCGAACTCGACCCCGATTTCTTCAAGCCCGAATCCCGTGGTATTCGGTTTTCTTCCTGTCGCGATGAGGACCTTGTTCCCAATGAAGCTCATCTCGCCTTTCTTCGTCGTGGCGAGGACTTTCAGGACGCCATCCTCCTCGATGATCTCACTGACCATGGCCGAGGTGAAGACCTCGATGCCTTTCTTCTTCAGCATCGGGTTCATCCTTTTCACCATTTCCGAATCGATACCTGGAAGGATCGAAGGAAGTGCTTCCACCACGGTCACCTTGGAACCGAAGGCATTCATGATGCCTGCGAACTCCATGCCGATGACGCCGCCACCGATGATGACGAGGTTCTCCGGTACTTCTCTGAATTCCAGCATCTCTGTGCTTGTGATGACACCATCGTTGTCCCATCCCTTGATGGGTGGGACAAAGGAAGTGGATCCTGTCGCGATGATGAGGCTGTCGAAGGACAGCTCTTCCCCATCCACGGAGACCCTGTTTCCTGTGAGGATTTTCGCTTCCCCTTTGAGGACCTTCACGCTGTTCGCCTTCAGCAGCTGTTCGATGCCTCCGACCAGGGTATCCGTGATTCCCTGTTTCCGCTCCTGCACTTTTGCGATATCCAGGGTGAAATCTCCGGCAGTGCCGATTCCGAAGGACTCCAGGTCCTTCAGGGAATGATATACTTCTGCATTCCTGTAAAGGGACTTTGTGGGGATACAGCCATAATTGAGGCAGGTGCCCCCCACCTTGTCCTTCTCGATGAGCGTAACCTTGTTTCCTAGTCTTGAAAGACGGATGGCGGATACATATCCGCCAGATCCGCCACCTATGATGATTATGTTCTTTTCCATGTCTACCCCTTTGTCCATCTCAGTACCGGAGTCCTGGCCGCCTTGACCTCATCAAGCCTTCTTACCGGTGAGTTGTGTGGAGCCGTCTTGAAGATTTCAGGCGTCTCCTTCGCTTCCCTCGCGATGTTCTTCATCGCTGTGATGAACTCGTCCATGGTCTCCTTGCTCTCTGTCTCCGTTGGCTCGATCATGATCGAACTGTCGACGATGAGCGGGAAGTAGATGGTTGGAGGGTGGTATCCGTAGTCGATGATCCGCTTTGCGATTTCCAGCGTGGTCACTCCGGATGCCTTGTCCTTGATTCCCGCGAAGACGACTTCATGCATGCAGGTCTCATCGATTGCAAGCTTGTACTCGTTCCTCAGGCTCTCCTTGATGTAGTTGGCGTTCAGCACGGCATTGATCGAAGCCGACTTGAGCCCGTTTCCACCCATGGAGAGGATGTAGGTGTATGCTCTCAGGATGACGCCGAAGTTTCCGAAGAAATTCTTGATCTTCCCGATGGAATGCTCGATGTCATAGTCCAGATAGTAGGTGCCGTCCTTGAGTGCGACCACTGGAACTGGAAGATGCTGGGCAAGGTGTGCCTTCACGCCTACCGGTCCTGATCCTGGTCCGCCACCGCCATGCGGTGTGGAGAAGGTCTTGTGGAGGTTGTAGTGGAGGACGTCGAAGCCCATGTCTCCAGGTCTTGCGATGCCCATGATGGCGTTCATGTTCGCTCCGTCATAGTAAAGGAGTCCGCCTGCCTCATGGACAAGCTCCGCGATCTCGCAGATGTTCTTCTCGAATACGCCGAGCGTGCTTGGATTCGTCAGCATGAGTCCTGCGATCTCGTCCGAAAGGACAGCCTTCAGCGCTTCAAGGTCCACAGACCCGTCTTTGCTGGAAGCGATCTCGACGACATCGAATCCTGCGACGGAAACAGAAGCCGGATTGGTTCCATGTGCGGAATCCGGAACGATGATCTTGGTTCGCTTCATGTCGCCCCTTGTCTCATGATACTGTTTGATGATCATGAGTCCGACCAGTTCTCCGTG
>DATISI010000239.1:0-7069 GCA_035581745.1 Clostridiaceae bacterium | reverse complement strand
GCAGCCGTCGTCGGCTACGTCGTCCTGATCCGTGTGCTCGATATCATGTCAGCAGCCCAGGGTCTCGCAGACCCGATCAACATGGGTGTCTTCAGCGGTATCATCATCGGTATCATCTCCGCGAAGATCTACCTGAGGTTCTTCAAGACCAAGCTGCATCCCGTGCTTGGATTCTTTGAAGGCAAGCGTCTCGTTCCAATCATCATGGTCGTCACATCCATCCTGCTTGGTGTCGTCCTCGGATTCGTATGGCCTCCAATCCAGAATGGGATCAACCAGCTTGGACAGATGGCTATCGATGCGGAAATCGGCGGATTCAGGCTTGGCGGAGCGATCTACGCTTTCGGTAACCGTGCCCTGATCCCTACAGGCCTGCACCATGTGTTCAAGACCCCGTTCACCACACAGTTCGGTGAATACATCGCAGCAGACGGACAGCGCTACATCGGTGAGATCGCAAGGTTCTTCGCAGGAGACCCGACAGTCGGTGCCATCACCGCGGCAGAGTATCCCCTGAAGATCTTCGGACTTCCAGCTGCAGCCTTTGCCATCTACCTCACCGCCCATAAGAAGAACAAGACAGCCATCGGCGGTGTCATGCTGACCGCAGCACTCACCTCCATCATCACCGGCATCACGGAACCGATCGAGTTCGCGTTCATGTTCGTGGCACCAGTGCTCTATGTGGCCCACATCTCCCTGGCCTTCGTCGGCGGCCTCTTGATGAACCTCTTCAATGTCAGGCTCACCGAGACCTTCACCTCCTCCCTTATCGACTATGTCGTGAGCATCTCGACCGGCAACGCCGGCAATCCGTTCATGCTCCTTCCTGTCGGTATCGTCATCGGTCTCGCATACTTCTTCGTCTTCTACTTCCTGATCAAGAAGTTCGACCTCAAGACACCAGGCCGTGACGACTCTGAGGAAGAGATGGTCACCGTGCCAGTCACAGAGAAGGCATACGAAGTGCTTAAAGCGCTTGGAAACACCGCAAACATCAAGGCCATCGATGCCTGCATCACAAGACTCAGGCTCGAAGTCTACGATACAAAGAAAGTGGACAAGGCAAGGCTCAAGGCCCTTGGATCCCCAGGTGTCATGGAAGTCGGGACCACCGGAATCCAGGTCATCTTCGGAACCGCCGCAGAAGGACTGAAGGATGAGATCAAAGCCATCATGGCAGACCCTTCCTCCGTCAGCATCAAAGAGACTCCGGCACCAGCCGCAGCTGCACCAGTGACTGCCGTCCCCGCTGCCGCACCTGGAATCACCGTCTTCACTTCCCCGATGAAGGGCAAGCTGCTCAGCATCACGGAAGTCCCTGATAAAATGTTCGCAGAGAAGATGATCGGTGACGGATTCGCCATCGACCCTTACGAAGGATTCGTGGTCGCCCCTGTCGCAGGAGAGATCGCCCACATCTTCGACACCAACCATGCCATCGCGATCATCACAGAAACCGGCCTTGAAGTCCTCATCCATATCGGGATCGATACGGTGAAGATGGAAGGCAGAGGCTTCAAACGTCTCGCACAGATTGGCGACAAGGTACAGAGTGGCACCCCGCTCATGGAATTCGACCTTCCTCTCATTAAAAAGGAAGCGAAATCCAGCATCGTGGAAATCGTCGTCACCAACATGGACATCGTGAAGAAGCTTGACATCGTCGCTTCAGGCGACATGGACATCCTTACGGAAGTCATGAAGGTCACGACAGGATCAACTGGCGAAACCGTCTAAGGATCCTAACCCAGACGACATAAGATAACCTGAGATAAGATGAAGCACCCGGAAGGGAGAGAGGACTGCAGACTGCAGCTCGCTTTCCACTCCGGGTGCTTTCTTGCCCCTATGGCTGATAGGGCTCCTTCCCAAGCGTCGGAATTCTCCACTCATGACCGCTCGAGGGTAGGATTTCCTCAACACTAATGGTAAGATTGAAGTAATGCACTGGACAAAGCAGCTGGGACAGCGGCTTCAATGCCGCTGTCCTTCTTTGTACCGCCATATCCACGTGATGCTGTCCAGTCTGGCTTAGCCTGGTGGAAACCGCCTATCCGGGTTAAGACACCCAGGATTCTTATCCAGGGTCTGCACCAGGCAGGGTCCTTGAGGATGATGATGAAATGACCCCGCGTCATGATGCAGGGAAAAGCTGTTCGAAAATAATGTGAATGGAGATGACAACCCTGCTGGTTCTTAAGAACATCAGGAAATCATTTGACGGAAAAGAAGTGCTGACCGACATCAGTTTTGAATTCGAGAAGGGAAAGATCTATGCGCTCCTTGGTCGGAATGGAGCGGGAAAGACAACGCTGTTCAATATCCTTGCGGACGAACTGAAAGAGGATGGCGGAGAGGTCTCCCTGGTCACAGATGGAACGGAGAGGCCCCTGACGACGGATGACCTCTCCTACGTCTATTCTTCTCCCATCCTGCCGGATTTCCTCACAGGATATGAGTTCATACGGTTCTTCATGGATATCAACAGGGACAGGATTGTCCACGCCAGGACCATCGATGACTACTTCGACCTCATCCATTTCAACAAGGAGGACCGCCACAAGCTCATCACCAGCTATTCCCATGGGATGAAGAACAAGATCGAGATGCTCCTTTTCCTCATCGCAAGGCCTCAGGTGATCCTTCTCGATGAACCGCTCACTTCCCTGGATGTCGTCGTGGCGCTGGAGATGAAGAAGCTCCTGAGGGAGATCAGGGAAGACCATATCATCATCTTCTCCACACACATCCTCCAGCTCGCCCTGGATATCTGCGATGAGGTGGTGGTCCTGAATGAAGGAAGGCTCAGCATGCTCAACCATGAGATGCTCAGTGACGTCAACTTCGAGGATGAGATCATCGGGATGATGAAGGAGGCCGGGGATGTCTGATTCCATCATGACCATCCTGAAGGTCGAGGCCTCCATCGGGATAAACGCGATCCTCTATTTCCTGAAGAAATTCCCCCTCCTCAAGACATGGCTCCGAAACGTCAGCTATACCTTCCTTGGCCTCAAGCGTTTCATCGGCTATGTTTCGGTCCTCTTTTTCCTTATCTACGGCACCCTCAAGAGCCTGCTGTTCTTCGTCATCTTTGTCTTTCTTCCCGGACTCCTTCCCGCGGAAAATATGAGCCGGGATTCCATGACCCTGGTCTTCTTCCTTTATTTCGCCGCAAGACTCCTGCAATCGGACCTCCTTGAACTGAACAACCAGAAATTCGTCATGGTCAAGGAACTCCGGATGAATCCGGGGCAGTATGCCAGGGCCTTCCTCGTCAAGAAGGAAGGATTCCGGTTCGTGTCGAGGTCGGCGGTGCTGATGGTCTTCTCTGGAATCCTCGGGATTTCACCGATACAGGCACTTACGGTCTCCATCTTCGCCGTGATGACTGGCCTTGCGGCTGAAACGCTGCATCTCATCGTCTTCAGGCGGACAGGAAAGACCATGGCTGACCACAACGTCCTCCTTGTCCTTCTCTATATCCTGATTCCAGGAATCGGCTATCTCCTCTTCTTCTTCCTTCCAGGTTTCCACCCCGGCACTCTCATTCTCCATCCTCTGGCATGGCTGTTCTTCATCGGACTGGGCATTGCGGCAGCGCGCTACCTCTTCCAGTATCCTCACTATGGGGAAGCGATGAACCGGGCGACGAATTTCCTGAAGCTCACGGAACTTGGAAAACTTCGCAAAGATGCGAAATTCGCGGATGTCAGGATCAAGGCGAAGGATTTCGACGCGTCAGAACTCACACCGGATGCGCACAAGGAGAAGGAAGGCTACGCCTACCTCAACGCGCTGTTCTTCGACCGGCACAAGCGGATCATCCGAAAGCCAGTCCTCATCAAGTCCGCGCTGGTGTCCGGCGTCTTCATCATTTTCCTCGTCGTGTCTCTCCTCATCAGTCCGGATCTCCTCCTCACGGTCTCCAATGGGATTCTGGGCAACTTCACCATCTTTATCTTCCTGATGTACATGCTCTGCAACTCGAACAGGGAGACGAAGGCGATGTTCTACAACTGTGACCTCAGCATGCTGAAATACGGGTTCTACAGGAAACCTGGCGCACTCCTCAAGATGTTCGCCCTGCGGACGAGAAGGATCGTCCTCGGAAACATGGTTCCTACCCTGCTCCTTGTGGGAGGCCTCCTCCTCGTGACCACCCTGTCGGGGCAAAGGAACTATATGGAGATCCTTCCCGTCCTGGCCATGATCATCTCCCTTTCTGTCTTCTTCTCCGTCCACTTCATCTTCATGTACTACATATTCCAGCCCTATACGTCCACGATGGACGTGAAGAACCCTTTCTTCAATATCATCAACGGACTGGTCTACTTCCTCTCCTACATGAGCATGCAGATCGATGAGCCTGCCGCGCGCTTCGTCTGGTATATCGTTGTCTTCGCGCTCCTCTATGTGGCCATGGCCGTGACCCTCGTCTACCGGATGGCACCGAAGACCTTCCGCGTGAAGTGACGCTTTGGAGACCATGCCCATGTGATACTGCCTGTGAAATCAGAAGCCCTGCCCGGACTGTATCGTGTCCGGACAGGGCTTCCGCGCGCCAGAAAGGTGTTTTCTTCCACCATTAGACGTATAATGGAATCAAAATCAAACATTGGAGGCTTAGCATGGAAGATTTCAAGAACCGTATTGTGTATCAGATCTGGCCCCGCTCCTTCAAAGACAGTGACGGAGACGGGATCGGTGACCTTAGAGGGATCCTGACCAAACTGGACTACCTGAAAGACCTGGGCATCGACACCATCTGGCTTTCGCCGATCTATGCCACAGGAAACAAGGATTATGGCTACGATGTCGACGACTACTACCGGATCAACCCGGAATTCGGGACCATGGCAGATTTCGACCTTCTCCTGGAGGAGGCGAAGAAGCGTGGGATCGGCATCGTCATGGACCTCGTCGCGAACCACACCTCCGACCAGCATAACTGGTTCCGCTATGCCCTGGAGCATGAGGAGTCCCCCTATCGTGACTTCTATTTCTTCAGGAAGGGCAGGCTCGACAAAGAGGGATTTCAAATCCCCCCGAACGACTGGCTCAGTGCCTTCGGCGGCAGTGCCTGGCAGAAGGATGACCGTTCCGGGGAGTACTATCTCACGATGTTCACGCCGAACCAGTGCGACCTGAACTGGGAGAATGAATCCGTGCGCAAAGGCTTCTATGACATCATGCGCTTCTGGCTGGACAAGGGCATCCAGGGTTTCAGGATGGATGTCATCAACACAATCTCCAAGGCAGAAGGACTTCCCAATGCGAAGGACGGGCATGGTTTGGAATTTCCATTCGAGCATATCGTCTCCCTTCCGAAGACCCATGACTACCTCAAGGAGATGCATGAGGAGGTCCTGTCGCATTACCCTGGCACCTTCACCGTAGGGGAAGGCCTGCTGACGACGCCAGAGGACCTGATCCATTACACCAATCCCCGGGAGAAGGAACTCGACATGATGTTCCAGTTCGACATCCATCTCATCGGTTGTGGACCGCTTGGCAAGTACGACTTCAGGAAGCTGTACTACTGGAGACCGGTTGACCTCAAGCGGATCATCAACAATTGGCAGCTCAAGGTCCAGAAAGGGAACGGATGGCTCGGGAACTTCATGTCCAACCACGACCAGCCGAGGCAGGTCTCGAGGTTCGGAGATGACCTGCGCTACAGGCGCATCTCCACCAAGTCCCTTGCCATCCTCAACATGACCCTAAGAGGGACCCCTTTCCTCTATCAGGGAGAGGAGATCGGCATGACCAACTGTCCGCTGGAAGTCGAGGAATGGAGGGATTATGAGGCGATCAATGCCCACAAGGTCCTGCAGGAGATGATGAATCTCCCGGAACCTCTTGCGAGGAAGGTCATCAAGAAGATGACACGGGACCATTCCAGGACGCCTATGCAGTGGAGCCATGATCCGTATGCCGGCTTCTCCACCACCCTTCCCTGGATGAAGGTCAATCCAAACTACAAATGGCTCAATGTCGAGTCAGAGCTCCATAAGAAGGATTCCCTCATCGCCTTCTACAAGGAGCTCATCGCGCTAAGGAAAGGAAGCCCTGCCCTGAACCAGGGTACCTTCCTTCCTGTCGACCGGGCTAACCGGCAGGTCATCGCGTACCTCAGGGACTATAACAAGGAAAGGATCCTCGTCATCGTGAACCTCGGCGAGAAGCAGACCCATGTCAATCTCGAGGTCTTCAAGGACAGGACCCTCACCTATCTCCTCGGCAACTATGCCACAAGGACCTACGAGAAACACCTGCAGGTCAGTCCCTATGAGGCCATGATCTTCAAGGTGGAGTAGACGGGTTCTCCTGAATGCCCGACCAGATGACTTGGTCCATAACATCATAAAAATGAATCCAATCTAAAGACCGCTGCGGGAGAAACACCTGCAGCGGTCTTGTTCGTGTCTGAATACATGTCCTATATCCGGCCTGCTCTCTTCAGGCCTCTTTTTCCCTGTCCGCCCTCTCCTTCAGCTTCACCAAAATCTCCTTGTAGTAGGCTTCGTCGATGATGTAGCCCCTGAGGTAGACGATGAGGCTGATGACGATGAGGATGAGGGGAATGATCATCATGGAGGTCTTCACGAGGAAGAGTCCCCTTGCACCCAGGATCTCCCCTTCTCCAAGGGAATTGATCCCGGAGATGACGAGGGTGTAGCCGACGATCGCGTTCGCGAGCGCCGCCCCGATCTTGTAGATGAAGGGCTGGATGGCGAAGGATACGCTTTCGTTCCGTTTGCCCAGTTTCAGGTGTCCGTATTCGATGGTGTCGGCCAGGAAGACCAGCATGAGCAGCTGGATGAAGGCCTGTCCGATGAAGATGATGACGCCGGCTGGTCCGACGAAGAGCATGTTCGGGGGTGCGAAGAAGAAGAGGATATACCCGATGATGACGAGGACCGTCGCCAGCCCATAGATCTTCTTCCTCGAGTACCGCTTGCTGAACCAGGGGAAGATGAGGAGGGCCGTGACCTGGGAGACACCCAGGATGATCCCGAAGACCGAGTACAGCCCTTCATTCAGGAACACGTACTAGAAATAG
>DATISI010000238.1:0-3829 GCA_035581745.1 Clostridiaceae bacterium | reverse complement strand
AAAGGAGAGATGGATGAGTCCCTGGAAAAATATAGGGAATTCATGCCGATGCTCCAGGACATGGCGGAGCTCCAGAAGATCCTCATGGACAAGCGGTCCAAGCGTGGCGCGGTGGACTTCGATTTCCCTGAGTCCAAGATTGTCCTGGACAAGCTGGGGAAACCGGTCTATATCGGGCCATATCCAAGAGAAATCGCGAACCGTGTCATCGAGGAATTCATGCTTGCATGCAATGAGACGGTGGCTGAGCATATGTACTGGACAAAAGTGCCGTTCATCTACAGGGTCCATGAGGAACCGGATACACAGAAGCTGAAGGCGTTCTCTGAATTCTCCTTCAACATGGGCGTGCCCATGAGACTGACCGACCCCGTACAGCCGAAATCCCTCCAGGAAGTCCTGGAGAAGGTCAAGGGAAGGAATGAGGAGCTGATCCTCTCCAGGCTTCTCTTGAGAAGCATGATGCAGGCGAGGTACTCCCCAGAGAGCATAGGACACTTCGGTCTTGCGGCCAAGTACTATTCCCATTTCACCTCACCGATCAGACGTTACCCTGACCTCATGATCCACAGGAGCATCAAGGAGTTCATCAACAAGGGCATCGAGGGTGAAAGGGTGAAGGTCCTGTCAGGACTCGTGGCTGAAGCCTCCACGAACTCCTCTGACATGGAACGTGTGGCGGACGATGCGGAAAGGGACCTCGACGCGCTGAAGAAGGCCGAGTACATGAGCCTTCATGTCGGCGAGGTATTCGAGGGCATCATCTCCTCAGTGACCGGATTCGGGATCTTCGTGATCCTTCCGAACACCATAGAGGGTCTTGTCCACATCACCAGCCTTTACGACGATTATTACGTGTTCAATGAAGTCCATATGAAGCTGGAAGGTGAGAACTCAGGCAAGACTTATTCCCTGGGTGACAAGCTCAATGTCCTTGTCGCGAAAGTCGACCTGGACAGCCATGACATCTACTTCGAACTCGAAGAGAAAGAAGGCGCTGAAGGCGGAAAAGCTCCAGGTGGAAGGACAAGAGGAAAAGGACCACGTCCTGCAACGACTGATGCTGCCGGAGCCCCTGCGAAAACCATGCGGACAGCAGGTTCACCAAGGACAGGCAGTGCGCCAAGGTCAGGAGGACAGGGGAAACCAAGGACTGGAGCAGGTCCAAAGACCTCCCGGCCATCAACTTCCTCCAAACCAAAGACTGGTCCAGGTACGGGAGCTGGTAAAGCGCCCGCATCCAAGAGCCCTTCATCGAGAAGACCATCGACAAAGAAGAAATAAACCGTTTTGTATCAGGGGGATTCAGGCATCCTGAAGGAAGCTGAGTCCCATATCCCCACCCCAGGACCATCATTCAAACTGAAAAGCCCCTGTCCGTGATCCATGCGATGGTCAACGGACAGGGGCTTTCGTTGGAGAAAACATGGCGGCTTATTAAGAACAGCCTATCACATCCCTGGTCTTAAAGGGATGCGATAGGCTGTTTTTTCGCGTTATGATACAAAATAGTCTTCCGGGGACTTCTTGATGAGTAGATAGCCAAACTTCTCGATGAACCTCTCCGCTACCAGAGCGTGGGCGCAGGAAGTGAGATGGATACCATCCTTGAAGTATTTTGAGGCGTCCTCTTCTGTGTCCAGTTCAGGAATCACCATGTCCAGATCGATAAGTTCGATATTCTCATCCTGGCAATAGTCGTTGATCAGTCTACGATATCGCTTCATGGTAATCAGCGCATCCTGATAGTTCTCTCCCTGCTGACCCCAGATTTCATTCGCCATGCTGACATAGGGAAGAGGCTGGAGTATGATGATAGGAACAATGCCGTTATCTATGGAGATGTTGATCATCTCTACACCATTGTTGAAGATGATATTGGCAGTTCTCTTGTTTAGGGCATCGTTCGTGCCAGCCATGATGAACACGACATCCGGCTTCTCGTTGATCGCATCTTCATGGAATCGTACCAGGACATCTGTCGTGGTATTGCCATCAATGGCTTTATTGATCAGCGGCTGCTGTGACTCGTTTGAGACGAGCCTGAACCATGACTGGTCTTCCTGAACGCCGTAGCCTGTCAAAAAACTGTCTCCGATAAATAGTAACTTCATTCCTACACCTCCTTTTCCGTCTATACTTTATTTACATATTATAGCATATGAAGAGAAAAAATTAAAGTTGTGTAAACAGTCCATGAATGTATAATTTGAAATTTCTGATTTCGGTGTGGTTTACGATTATCCACCTGTTCATCCACACTAAAATAGAACGCTTCGAGCGGTTTCAACACGGAGCGAATTATGAATGGTGTGAATAGGTCGTCCTTATTATATTCAAGATTATGGCATAAGATTAATGAATTGGAAAGATGATTTACAAATATTCAGGAATTGGTCACATTTAGAATTGGATTTGGTCGCATTTGTGATGACGCTCTAAGCATAATTGAAGTTGGTACAGCTTATTTTCTGAGGCTTAATATATTTTTAATGATATCGGGCTATAATAGATTTAGATGGTAAACAAGGCTGTCTCTATGTTAGAATGGAAACGGAGTGAGGTGAGAGAATGACAGACAAGAAGAACAAGACGCTTGCCGAGAATCGGAAGGCCAGACATGATTACTTTATCGAAGAAGTCTTTGAAGCTGGCATAGAGCTCATAGGCACTGAGGTCAAATCCATCCGTATGGGTTCGGCGAATCTGAAGGAAAGCTATGCGAACATCTACAACGGCGAGATTTTTGTCAGAGGCATGCATATCAGCCCGTATGAGAAGGGTAACATCTTCAACAAGGATCCTTTGAGGGAAAGACGGCTCCTCCTTCATAAGAAAGAGATTGAGAGACTGGAACAGTTTTCCGCACAGGAAGGCTATACCCTGGTGCCCCTATCTTTATACCTGAAGAATGGAATCGTGAAGATGGCGCTGGCGGTAGCTAAGGGTAAGAAGAATTATGACAAACGTGACACCATGCTGGAGCAGGATGCGAAACGTGATGTCCAGAGAGCCCTTAAGGAAAGAAGAAAATATTGACGTAACCATCATTTTGGCATACAATTAAAGACTGGTAGTTCACACTACCCTTATGGGGATGTATTGGCTTCGACAGGGGTATGAACGGTTTGGTAAGCGAGTAGAAGGAATCCATGGGCCTGCTTTAAAAAACTATGGAAAATCTGTAAACGCAGAAGATAATTTAGCACTAGCAGCGTAGTCTGCTACGTTCTACCTGGGATGACCGCTGCCTGGGCTAGAGCGTCAAATAGCGGTAAAACGAGTCTAGGAAAGCTTTGACTTAGAAACGGAAAAAATGAAGCTACCCGAACCATAGCCTGCCTGTAGGCGATGGCTAGGGGAATTCAAACTACAGCGCTACACTCGAAGAAAGCCAGGTCGGTCTACTTTTGGACACGGGTTCGACACCCGTCATCTCCACCATATGAAACAGGACTGCGGAATCCCGCAGTCCTGTTTTATTTTGCCCGATATTCAACCTCGTACCTTACTCCACAAGGACAGCAGCATCCGTCTTGCCTTCCAGGATGTTGTTGCAGGGGTAGGAGAAATGGAGGTAATGGACTACCCACTGACCTTTCTCTTTGATCATCATGGCCTCCAATCGAAGGGGCCACTCATATTCTTGTCCTTTGGAACGTTCATTCAACATCGTGATGATGTTCCTGTTGATCTGGAACAGTTTTTCTCTGGAGGTTGCGTGGGAATCAAGGATTTCTCGTGATTTTTCCATTGCCATCCTTATGGCATCCTGACTTGTGATGATTTTTGGGGCTTCCCCCTGACACTGGAACCATGCCGTCTCATC
>DATISI010000237.1:0-4631 GCA_035581745.1 Clostridiaceae bacterium | reverse complement strand
GATGAACGAGATGCTGATGGCGAACCATCTGGTCAAATCGAGTGAGGACAAGCGGTTCAGGAGATGGGTGTATTCGACAATGGTCTCGAGGACCTACTATCATAACTTCGTGACGCATCTCCTGGAAGCCTACTATCAGCGCGAGGTCTACAGGATTGTCGATGCCGGGGGAAGCATACAGGCTTCCACACTCAATGGAATCATGAGGGACACCCTGGAGAAGTTCTGGGGAGATTCCGTGTACATCAACGACGGATCCGAGCTCACCTGGATGAGGCAGCCTCATTATTATATGGGACTCTATCCTTATACCTACAGTGCGGGTCTCACCATCGCAACAGAAGTGTCGAGGCGTGCCCTGGAGGATGGAGAGGGTGCCATCGAGGACTGGAAGAAGGTCCTCAAAGCGGGCGGGACGCTCACCCCAGTGGAACTGGCAAAGCTTGCTGGCGTAGACATCACGACTGACCAGCCCCTTCTGAATACCATCGAGCATATCGGCAGCCTGATTTCCGAGATTGAGAGGCTCACCACGGAGATCGAGGCGGAAGAGGAGAGATAAGGACGGACAGTTTCCCATGAGTGGATGGACGCTGTTGACCGACCTGGACGGCATCATCGGCAAAGATAGTTATCGGATCTGAATAGACTGAAGAAAACCGGCTGACGGAAATCAGCCGGTTTTCGCGATTCATGGAGAGGAAATATAAATTTTATCGGGAATGAGGCACACGTTTGTTCACAGCGTTTACCGGTTTGCCGGAGAATGTAACATTCTGGTAATCGCTTGAGCCACAGAGTGTCCTGAAATCGGCAAGGGAATAGAAACTCCATAATCTGTTCGCGAATCGTACATATCATAGCTATGGCAAATGATATTCATGAATGTCATACAGAGTGGTAAGATGGGGATAGAATGGCGGCGGGACCCAATTCATGTGGAATGAGACAGGAGGTAGGAAGGATGAAGAAAATCGGATTGCTGAAAAGTGCGGTCCTCATCAAGCGAGCGGAATTCATGAGCCGTGACAGGCTGCAGAAGGTGCAGGAGGAAAGGCTCCAGGAACTGGTCACCCATGCCCGGGAGAAGAGTCCTTATTACCGTGACCTCTACAGGGACCTCGGGGAGCATCCTTCGCTGGAGACCCTTCCGGTGACCAGGAAACAGACGCTGATGAAGAACTTCGACACCTGGGTGACAGACCCGGAACTCACCCTGGAGAAGGTGAAGAAATTCATGGAGGACGAGGATAATGTGGGACGGTACATGGATGGCAAATACAAGGCCCTCCATACCTCGGGATCCACCGGAGTCCCCTGCATCGTCATCCATGACAAGGCGATCTCGAATTTCGAGTTCGCGATGAACCTCGCGAGGACGTTCTCCCATATGGGAGAGAATATGAAGGTCATGCTGAAGGGCGGCAAATACTGCTCCATCTTCTATCCTGGATTCTTTCTCGGCCATAGCGAGATGAGAAGGCAGCTGCTGGCTTCTCCGCTGAACAGGCTGAGGGTGAGGTCCATCAGTGTCATGGAACCTACAGCGAAGATCGTGGAGCTTCTGAACAAGTTCAAGCCTGTGATCATCGCGGCGTATCCCACGGTGATGGAGCTCCTGCTCCAGGAGATCGAGGCAGGCAGACTGAAGATCAGACCGACTGTCGTCGTGCTTGGCGGGGAGAGGGTGAAAGGACAGCTGAAGAAGGCGCTCATGGACAGCTGGAACTGCAGGATCATCAACAGTTACGGAGCGACCGAGTCCGGGATGATCACGTTCGAGTGCAAACATGGACGCAACCATGTCAACGAGGACTGGGTCATCGTGGAACCTGTGGATGAGAACTACGAGCGGGTTCCCTCTGGTGTGCAGTCCAACACGATCCTGGTCACCAACCTCATGAATTTCATCCAGCCCTACATCCGGTATGAGATCACGGACAGGATCAGGATGTTTGATGAACCGTGTCCCTGCGGGTCACCCTTCCCTTATCTGGTCGTCGAAGGACGGACGGACGAGGTGCTGGCCTTCGAGGGAGACCATGGTGTGGTGAGATGCGGACCGATGTCGATCACAGAAGGCCTTTATCTCGAGGGTATCCTGAGGTTCCAGCTGATCCAGCAGGACGTGCACAACCTTCTCGTCCGGATCCTCTGTGAGGAGGGGGCGGACAGGGAAGCGCTTTTCGCGGAATCACGGAGACTGATGCTGGCCTACCTTGCAGACAATGATGTGCACAATGTGGAGATCCGCCTCGACGAGAAACTGCCCCATGCCAACCCGAAGAGCGGAAAATTCCAGAATGTGTTCAAGGAGAAGAAGGAGACCATGCCGACCCATGGAGCCATGGCACAGTCACCCGACTGAGAAGGGCATAGGTCTCGTAGCGTATAGCCGTAAAACAAATCGTGTAATGGAGGGAAAACATGAACAAGAAAATTGGTCTTCTCACCCTGGTCATGTTGATTTTTGTGCCTACTTTCGGATTTGGGAACATCACGACGAACGCCTACGCGCTGGGGCCTGCAGCCATACCTTCCTGGATCTTCGTCGCAGCCTTCTATTTCCTGCCGCTGATCATCATCATCGCGGAACTCGCATCAGCCAACAAGGACAAGGGAGCGGGCATCTACACCTGGATCGAATCTGGCCTGGGCACAAGATGGGCCTATATCGGCGTATGGTCCTACACGTTCTCGAACCTCTTCTATCTCCAGATGATCTTCTCCCGGATACCGATCATGGCTTCCTGGGCGATTTTCGGGGAAAGCCGCTTCGATGACAGCCATACGGTCCTGCTTTCCCTGCTTGCCGCAGGGGTGACCATCGCCCTCACGTTCATCGCGACCAGAGGGGTCGGTTTCTTCTCCCGGATCTCAAGCTTCGGAGGACGGTTCACGGTCGTCGCGACGGTTGTCCTCGTGGTCTTCGCCCTCATCGGATATTTTCTCGGACAGCCCGCAGCGAGCGCTTACACTGCGCAGACGGTCATCCCGAAACTGGACGCCGAGTACTTCTCCACGTTCTCCTGGCTGCTGTTCGCGGTAGCAGGTGTCGAAGCTGCAGGGACCTATGTGAACTCGATCGAGAATCCTCAGAAACGGCTGCCAAAAGCGATCTTCATCGCCACAGCACTGATTGCAGGCGCATACATCCTGGGGTCGCTCGCCGTGTCCATGCTGGTCTCTCCCGAAGTGCTTGAAAGTGGTGGGATACAGAACGCGCCATACATCGTCTATCGGACGCTCGCAGAGAATTTTGGCCTGAACGGGAAAATCGCGATTCAGGTCTTCGCGACCATCTTCACCATCACGTCCATCGCGGCCTATGTCATCTGGTCGGAATCCCCGCTGCGTGCGATGTTCACCGATGTGCCGGATGGGATCTTCCCGAAATTCCTGCTGAAGAAACAGCCTGACGGAACGCTCCGCACGGCACTCTGGGTACAGTGCAGCCTCGTCGTGATCATGATCCTGGCACCCATGGTGGGCATCCGTTCCATCAATGGAATCTTTGTCCTGCTCACCAACCTGACCGCGCTGTCCATGATTCCTCCATACATCATCCTGATTGCCGCCTACCTCTCCTACAGGCTGAAGAAAGGAGAGACTCCGCTGACCATCATGAAGAGCAGGGGAGGCGTCATCCTGGTGTCAGCCCTGACGCTGACCATGAGCGCTTTCGGATTCTTCGGTGCGGGGATGTATTCCTTCCTCTATGCCGAGTCCTCCAGTGAAGCATTGAAGGGGATCCTCATGACCTATGGAGGACCCATCTTCTTCATCCTTCTCGGCTATATCCCGTTCTACTTCTCCCAGCGCTCCGCGATCCGTACGGACAGGGAAGTGCTTTAAGGAATGAAGTCCAAAGAAGGCTCCTGCCAGAGTGCAGGGGCCTTCTGCACGTCCTGCCGGACCTTGAAGAAATCCGTCAGGCGCGATGCACCCGCGCGGAATAAATGATACAATAGAGGGGTTAATATCTTGAAGTTTTTGGGAGGAATTATGAACGATTTCAATTTGGTCATCTTTGAGTATGGGATGAAGATCGTCGCATCGATGCTCGTCCTTGTCGTTGGATTCTATATCGTCAGCCTGCTGCTTAAGATGGTGGACAAAGCGCTGAAGAAGAGCCGGGTGGATGTCTCCCTGCACTCCTTCATCCGGTCCCTTGCCTCCTTCGGACTGAAGGTCATCTTGTTCATCACCACGGCCGGCATGCTCGGAATCCCGCCCACCACCTTCATCACGGTGCTGGCTTCCGCAGGACTTGCCATCGGTCTCGCACTCAAGGACAGCCTGTCCAATTTCGCGGGCGGTGTGCTCCTTCTGACTTTCCGGCCCTTCAGCGTCGGGCACTATATCGAGACCCAGGGCATTGGGGGAACGGTCCAGGACATCCAGCTGCTCTACACGCACCTGAACACACCGGACAACCGCAGGGTCCTGATCCCGAACGGAGAACTGGCCAATGCGAAGATCATCAACTTCTCCATCGAAGCGAAACGGAGGGTGGAGCTGGTTTTCGGTGTCGCCCAGAACTCGGACACGGAAAAGGTGAAAGGGATCCTTTTGGGGATCGTGAACGCACATCCCATGGTCATCGGGGAACCCGAACCGGTGATCCGGAT
>DATISI010000236.1:0-6846 GCA_035581745.1 Clostridiaceae bacterium | reverse complement strand
GCTGGAGAAACGCTTTGGAAAGACCAGAAGCGGCCTCAGGCAGCCCCAGCTGGACAACTTCGTCCACGAATCCGCACTGTGGACGCTGAAAGAGAAGAAACCCAACGTCATGATGCTGCACTACGTCGACCTCGACTACATGCGCCACCATTTCGGCTACCATTCCAGGGAAGCGGATGAGGCACTGCTCAGGCATGACAGGCGACTCGTCGATATCCTCGACCTCCTGGAAGAGGAAGGCATGATGGCGGATACCACGCTGTTCGTCCTGGGAGACCATGACCAGATCGAGGTGGACACCATCATCTATCCCAATGCCGTCCTCAAGGACAAAGGCTATATCGACACCAGGATGGGCAGCCTCACAGACTACAGGGCCTATGTGCATACCCTGGATGGCTCCGCCTATGTCTACCTGAAGGATCCGGAGAATGAACGGATGAAGGAAGAAGTCAGGCAGATCTTCGAAGCGCTGAAAGATCGCGAGGATTTCGGGATCGAGCACATCTACGACCAGGGGCAGGCGGCCGCCTTCGGGGCGAACCGCAATGCTTCCTTCATGCTGGAAGCGAAGAAGGGCTTCCTCTTCCTCCCCGACATCAACAAACCGGCTCTGGAGAAGATTGTAAGGAAACCAGGCTACAACGACATGTCCCTGTCCACGCATGGATTCTCCCCGGAAAAACCGGACTACACCACCGTATTCTTCGCCATGGGTAAAGGGATAAGGAAGAATGTCCTCATCGAGGAGATGAGTCTCGTCGACGAAGGACCGACCTTCGCCCACCTCATGGGGAATCCCATGGTGGATACCGATGGCAGGATCCTGACGGAGATCCTCACTTAATTCAGGTTGAGACTTGTTGGATCCATGAAGCACACAAAGAGACGGGATGGATCATGGAATCAGCTGGTCCTCAACATAATCTAAAGTCCATTAAAAAATCCTCCAGTCAGAATTTCTGACTGGAGGATTTTCTTGTTCAGCGATACGCCATGCCATGCGTCTGATGACCCGCTCTAACGGAAAAACCGCTTCGAGACCGGAAAACCTGTATCGCATAAAATCATCATGAAAAAAGGATGGAAAAAAGCTGGAAATGGAGAGAGGATCCATAAAGGATCCTCTTCAGGGAAACAGTATATTAACTAAGGGTAGGGGTATTACTACCCTTGGATATGGGAGCGAATTTTGCTTACATAAATTATATCATATCCTCTAATCTAAAATTTAACGCAGTGATAATTATTTGTTAATTATCAAACCTAATAATTGCAAAATGCGTAAAAATTGAACAGTTAACTGTCAATACCATACTTCTTCATCTTGTAGTAAAGGGTGTTCCTGCCGATGCCAAGGGTCCTCGCCATCTTGGAGATGTTCCATTTCGCGGATTCTCCGGCGTTCAGGATCGCGCACTTCTCATAGTCCTCAAGACTCGACGGCTTCTCAATGGTAAGTCTGCTGCGGGTGGTTCCTGCGGTGGTTGTCCCTTCCCTGCCCATCTTCATGATGATGTAGGTGAGCATCCTTTCTGTGATCTCTCCTACCTCTCCGATGAAGCGGTCTTCTTCCAGTTCACAGTAGAAAAGGACGATAATCCCTTTCACCTCACCGGATTCCGACATCGGCACCGCACATACGATGGAGCCTGAATTCAGCCTTCTCGTGATGGTCTTGCGGCAGTCCCGGGCTTCTTTGGAGATGCACCCCATGAGGGTGTTCTCATTAAGCCTCATTCCTGTCCTGGTGTCCCGGATCAGCGGGAGCCTTGAGATATCCCTTTTCTCTTCGAAGGTGATCCTCAGGTCGTCTGAAACAATGAAGAAGGCATTGCACTTCAGGGGGATGAACTGTTCCGGATCGTTGTTCAGCAGGATGACGCTGAGGTCCGGATCATTCAGGTTGTAGTTCACGTTATAGAATTCACTCTCTTTTGCTTTTTTACTCAATACGTCCACAGTCCTCACCATCTTTCTCTATAAGTTGATAATATATTAACAAAAGGAAAGTTTCAAGTCAATTGCACTTATTTCAACACTTTGCAGTATTTCCGTGAAAAATCACTGATTTCTCGATTTATCTCCCTTACATTTATCAATCTCGTATTCCCTTTTCGGCTGCCCTGTCCCCTTCTCTTCAGGAATATGGTAGATAATTTAACAGAATCGGAAAAATAATCACAAATCTGTTCCAAAATCGTGGACTTTGGACATTTTTCGCCTGTCCTGTCCACAAAAGGTAGTGGTTTATCCTTCCATCTGTATAGAATTCGCAGAAAAATGGAGAGGGCCACTCCCCGATCCTGCACGGGAATGTCCTCTCCTTATGGATGCTATGGATGTTTCCTCTGTTATTCATGATACGGATCTGCCGCTAAAGACTGTTCGACTTTCGATGCAGACGCCAGGCAGCCCTTCTTTATGATTCCAGGACATGCATTACCCTGTCCTGCATTTGAGATGTCAAGTCCTAGGAGTCAGCGGCTTCCTTTTTCATAGGTAAGCAACCTTCATTTTCATAGGCAGGAGGTTTCTCATTACTCGTCCAGAAGCCCCAGCATCTTCAATCCTTTCCAGATTCCGTCATGCTCCACATCTGCGGTGACGTGGGTGGCGATGGCTTTGAGGTCCGGATGGGCGTTCCCCATGGCGACACTGGTGTCGACGACCTGGAAAAGGGTCATGTCGTTCTCCCCGTCTCCAAAGGCGTAGGTCTCATAGTCTTCTCCGAAATGCGCTTTCACCGCCATGGCCCCTGCGGACTTCGAACTCTCCGTGAAGAGGACATCGAAGCAGCGATATCCGGTCTGCTGGAGGAAGGTGAACTCCGTGAGGAACGCTTTGGCTTTCGCCTCCTGTTCCTCGGTGTCCGTGAAGGCGATGAACATGTTGATCTCGCGGAAGTCACGCAGCTTCGCATCCTTCGCGTATTTCTCAGGCATGCTCGCGAGCGCCATGTATCTGGTGAGCTCCTCGCTTCCCAAGTCGCTGTAGTAGGCATAGTCCTGCGCCTCTGCGACATACATGATCCCGTTCTCCTCGAAGAAATCAAGGACTTCCTCCAGCCTCTCCTCTTCGAGCTTCACCTGGTGCACGACCTCGCCATCGATGATGGCATAAGCTCCGTTCGAGGTGACAAATCCGTCCACAGGAAGCGAGCGGATATGGTCGTCCATGACGGAGAGTGCCCTGCCCGAGCAGAGGACAAGCTTCACGCCTTTCCCTCTCAGTTCATGCATGGCTTCAAGGGTCAGGTCGGAAACCCTGTCCATCCCTTTGCGGTATTCCAAAAGTGTCCCGTCAATGTCAAAAAATATGATCTTCTTCAAACTACTCACTCCAAATCCAAAAATTCCATTCAGGCCGGATTCCTTCCGACACATTTCATCTTACCATGATTCCTCGAAAAATATCAGAATTCCATCATTTTTTCCCCCTGCAAAGCCATTTCCATGCGGTAAACAAGTTCCAAACTATGCTATAATTTAAGGGTTAATAAAGTGAGGTGTAGAAGATGAGAAAAGGGGAATATCTCCGCAGTGGAATCACGATTGGAACCTGCCTTGCGATGATCATCAGCTGGAGTCTCAACCAGTCTGTGATCTGGGCGCTGATCCATGGTATCTTCGGCTGGCTCTATGTCGCCTATTATGTCCTTATCCTATCCTAAATTTGAAATGGCAGGTGTTTTATGTACGGTACTCTTGTTAATGTCGCGGCAATCATCGTAGGCAGCATTCTTGGCCTACTCTTTGGAAAACGGATCAAGACTGAAGTCAGCAGCAGCCTGTTCAGGGCGCTCGGACTTTGTGTCATCTATGTCGGCCTCGCAGGTGTCCTCGAAACCAAGGAGCCCATGCTCCTTATCATCTCCATCGCCCTGGGCACGCTGATTGGAGAGACCATCAACATCGAGCGGAAGCTTGAGATCCTCTCCGAAAAGGTTGAAGGACTCTTCAAGGGAAAGGGCGACAGCGGAATCAAGGAAGGTTTCCTGACGGCCACACTCCTCTTCTGTGTCGGCTCCATGGCGATCATCGGACCGCTTGAAAGCGCGCTGACCGGCGTCCACTCCACACTCTTCGCGAAGTCGGTCCTCGATGGAATCTCCAGCATCCTGTTCAGCAGCACGCTGGGTATCGGCGTCATGCTCTCCGCTGCTCCGGTGCTCCTCTATCAGGGGTCCATAGCGCTGTTTGCAGGCGTCCTGAAGCCGTTCATGACCGAAGGACTGGTTGGAGCCCTCTCGTCTGTCGGAAGCCTCCTGATCCTCGGATTGGGCCTTAACATGAGCCTCCACGCGAAGCTCAAGGTCTCGAACATGCTTCCCGCAATCCTCGTCCCCGTCGTCTATTTCTTCATCCTGTCCTTCATCGGATAGGACCCTTCACCCCGCAAAGCCATACGAGAAAAAGACATCCCTGTGCCAGTTCCCGGTTTTTCCGGTCCTGTCACAGGGATGTCCTCTTTTCGTTCTCGTTCTCTCGCTGCATGCTATTCCTTTCTTTGCACATGTGTGTGCATCACACCCTGGTGCATTTCGCACAGTAGGTAGAATTCTTTTTTCTTCGCACTTTTAATGCGTGTCCTCTTTTGTCTCATCTGTAGTGCGCTGTTCCCACTTCATCTTCCTGGATGCCTTTTTTGTCTTTTCGCATCTGGGGTTAGAAGGAGGACTTCATCACAAGTCTTTTCAGACTGCGATCCTTTCCTGGGCCTTGGCTCGGATCCTTGTCTTTTCAGAGAATCTCATGTTCTCCCTGAATTCCTTGTTGACCGCTTTCGGGTCATATGGGGTCCCCTTGTCTTCCAGGAGGTCCCATGCCAGATTCAGGCATTCCGGGTCATTGCTTTCGCGGGCTTTGAGCAGATGGCCATACTTGATGGCTCCGCCGATATTCTCGGGCGGGCAATGCTCTGATCCACGATGGAGCTTGGGGTAACCGAATTTATAGTCTTCAATAATATCTATGATTTCGATGTCATGGATCCAATGGTCACCCAGGTCATATACATAGACGAACCTTCCTGTTTCTTCCAGGTAGCGTCCGACTCTGGTGGTTCCGGCGTACTTCATCTCCTTCTGGAGAAGTGCGGTCTGCATGGCGTTTGGGTCGTTATCCCTGTTCAGCTCATTATTCTCTGTGAGCCTCTTCACCAGGCTGTATTCCTCATATTCTTCCCTGATTCCTGTGATTCTTGTATATCCTTCATTTAAACTGAAGAAATAATCATGTCTGTCTTCCCACCCCATGGCTTTCTGGAATATCTTATGCAGCTGAGAGAATCTGATTCCTTCGGGTACCGTGATCTCCCTCCATATGAGGGGGTCGGTTCCGGCTAGGGAAATCCTTATCCTGTATGCTCTCATTCCTATCACCTATCTTTATTATTATGGAGTTGTTCGGGTATTTTTTGAATCAGGGGGCCTGAAGCACCATGACTAATTGTATCCTATTGAACTTAACATTTTATTAAATCCATGTTAAGTCCATGTTAAGTCGGATATGAATCTGATATGGTTACGTTTACTTTGCAATATAAATAAGAAATGCAGAAGAAATCGGCCCCCTTTCCCGACAATGATCAGGATAGGAAACCGATTCTTCTTCATGTTCAAGGCGTTTCCGCCTTTTCATCTATCAGGTTTCATCTTTCAGGTTCCATCGTTCAGATTTCCTTTTTCACCTTCTGACCCATCCATAGGAAGAGCTTCCGGTGTGAAGCGGACCACGTTCGTCTTATCCTATTTAGACCAGCTTCTCGAGGAGTTTCTTCAGGAAGGTGTAGGTGCGTTCCACGGAGGATACGCTCATATGCTCTTCCGGGGTGTGGACATCATAGAGGTTCGGTCCGAAACTGATCATATCGGTATCCGGAAGGATCTTTTTCAGGAGACCGCATTCCAGTCCTGCATGGATCGCGCTGATTTCAGGGTCCTTTCCAAAGAGTTCCCTGTAGGTCTCCATGGCCGTTTTACGAACCCTGGAATCCTCCTCGTACTGCCATTCCGGATAGTCTCCGGTATTGCTTACGGTTGCGCCAGTCAGGCTTCCAAGGGTGGAGAGCCGCTCGGCGATCTCCTCCTTGAGGCTCTTCACGGAGCTTCTCACGGCGTGGGTGAAGACGGTCTTTCCTTCGACCTCCTCAAGGACGCCCAGGTTCAGGCTGCTCTCCACGAGGCCTTCGATGTCGCTGCTCATGCGCTGTACCCCGTCCGGTACCAGGACCATGTAACTGATGATGTCGTCTGTCGACGTCTCCGTCATCATCTCCTCTGCTTCAGCATCCTTTACGGAAAGGCTGATGGATGGGTCTTCAACCCTGAACTCCATCCGGAAGGTCTCTTCCAGGTGGTAAAGGATCTCTTTCACCTTCTGCAGCTCCTTCTCCTCAACGGAGATGGTGGCAAAGGCCTCGCGGGCGATGGCAGTATGCTTGGAGCCACCCTTTACGGTTACAAGTCTTGCTCCGGTCTCCTCACGGAGCTTCAGGAGAAGTCTTCCGAGGAGCTTCACCGCATTCGCTCTCTGCTTGATGATCTCAAGACCGGAATGCCCGCCCTTTAGTCCCGTGACGGAGACTTCCTGGATGCTTCCGGTAGCCGGCTCATAGTCCGGTGTGAAAGTGACATAGGAGGTGAGTCCGCCAGCACAGCTGACCAGGAATACCCCTTCCTCTTCGGAATCGATGTTCAGCAGGGTCTTTCCGGAAAGGTGTTCCGCGCTCAGAGCGCTTGCCCCGTCCATTCCCGTTTCCTCACTGGTCGGGACGAGGAGTTCGATTGGCGGATGCTTCAGGCTTTTGTCATCGAGGATGGCAAGGCCATAGGCGACCGCGATT
>DATISI010000235.1:0-8839 GCA_035581745.1 Clostridiaceae bacterium | reverse complement strand
TGGGGCACCAGGGTCCCTGTTGATGGCGATGATGAAGTCTGACTTCTCCATGCCGGCTACGTGCTGTACTGCACCGGAGATTCCGCAGGCGATGTATACCTTAGGCCTTACGGTCTTTCCTGTCTGTCCTACCTGGACTTCCTTCTCCATGAGTCCGGCATCGACTGCCGCTCTGGAGGCTCCGACTTCCGCACCGATCTTGGATGCGGCTTCTCTGAGGATCTTGAAATTGTCGCCAATTCCACGTCCGCCGGAGATGATGAGGTCGGCTTTGGCGATATCCACACCCTTGTGGGCTTTTGGAATGGTCTCGAGGATCCTTACGCCATCCTTGATCTTGGAGATATCGACTTCCTTCTTCTCGATTTCGGAAGTCCTTGTGTGGTCTGACTTCAGCGCTTCCATGACACCAGGTCTGATGGAGGTCATCTGAGGTCTTGTGTTCTCACAGATGATGGTTCCGAAGAGGTTTCCTCCGAAAGCAGGTCTTGTGACGAACATGAGGGCGGAGTTCTCGTCCTCTGGGTTGAACTCGAGCTTTGTCGCATCGGCAGTGAGGCCGGTGTCGCATCTGGCTGCGAGTCTTGGGGCCAGGTCACGTCCCTGTACTGTCGCAGGGATAAGGAACACATCCGGCTTAACCTCCTGGATCAGGTTGTTAAGGAGGGTGGTGTAGATTTCTGTGCTGTAGGCCTTGATGCCTTCATTCCTCAGGTTGATGACCTTGTGGGCACCGTGGTGGCCTGCGGCTTCGAGGAGCTCGTCAGGAACATTTCCTACGATGACACCTACGACCTTGTAGCCGAGGTTCGGTCTGTCGTCGACGAGCCTGTTGCCCTCGCCTAGGAGTTCAAGGGACGCATCGTGTATCTTGCCGTCTTTGATTTCGCAGAAGACGTACAGGTCCTTATATTCATTTATATTCATGGTTTTCTCCTTACTTCGAAATATACTGTTTTTCGAAAAGTATTTCTGCGATCTTCTTGGCGGATTCCTCACTGCTCAGGTTGTACATGAGGGAGCTTGTCCCGACTTCCTTGGTGAATGTCTTCTTGACCTTCGTAGGGGATCCCTTTAAGCCAATGATGGCAGGGTCGATGTCGACATCATTGAAGGTCAGTCTCTTGATCTCTTTCTTGAAGCAGTCCGTGATTCCCTTCACACGCATGTACCTTGGCTTCGCGATGGAGCTCAAAGTGGTGATGAGGGCAGGGAGTGTCGCTTCCATGATCTCGTAGCTGTCTTCAAGGGATTTCCTGACCTTGATGACGCCGTTGCCGAATTCCATGATTTCTTCGACATAGGTGATCTGTGGGATGCCGAGCTTCTCAGCAGTCTGTGGTCCGACCTGGGCGGTGTCTCCGTCTATGGCCTGCCTTCCTGCGATGATGAGGTCGAATGGCATGTTCTTCAGGACTGCGGTGAGCGTGTTTGAAGTCGCCCACGTGTCCGCTCCGCCGAACTTTCCGTCGGAGATGAGGATCGCTTCGTCAGCGCCCATGGCATAGAGTTCCTTGAGCATGGATTCTGCCTGTGGAGGCCCCATGGTGACGCAGGTTACCTTCGCTCCCATGTTGTCCTTGAGCTGAAGGGCCGCTTCGAATCCCGCGAGGTCATCCGGGTTGATGATGGTTGGAACGCCGGCTCTGATGAGGGTTCCGGTCTCCTTGTCCACTTTCATTTCCGTGGTGTCTGGTACCTGTTTCAGTAAAACGATTATATTCATATTCTTCACCTATCCTATCTCAAAACGAAGGCAGAGACTACCATTCTCTGGACTTCCGATGTTCCTTCGTATATTTCCGTGATCTTGGCATCCCTGTACATTCTCTCTACAGGGTATTCCCTGGTGTAGCCATATCCTCCGAATAGCTGGATCGCTTTTCCGGTGACAAAGGTGGCTGTCTCTGATGCGAAGAGCTTGGCCATTGCGGCTTCCTTGGAGTAGGGGAGTCCTGAATCCTTCAGGAATGCAGCCCTGTACACGAGAAGTCTTGCCGCATCAGTCTGTGTCTGCATGTCGGCGATGGAGAACTGGGTGTTCTGGAACGCGGAGATCGGCTTACCGAACTGCTTTCTCTGCTTGACGTAGGCGATGGTCTCGTCGATGGCACCCTGGGCGATTCCAAGGGCCTGAGCTGCGATTCCGATTCGGCCGCCATCAAGTGTCTGCATGGCGATCTTGAAGCCCATGCCTTCTTTTCCAAGAAGGTTGGCTGCAGGGACCATGACATCCTTGAAGATCAGTTCTGTGGTGGAGCTTCCCTTGATTCCAAGCTTGAGCTCCTTCTTTCCGATGCTGAATCCTGGCATCTCCTTCTCGAGGATGAATGCGGAGATTCCCTTGGTTCCTTTAGCCTTGTCCGTCATGGCGAAGACGACATAGATGTCGGCATATCCGCCATTGGTGATGAAGATCTTGGATCCGTTCAGTCTGTAGTGGTCTCCCTCAAGCACGGCAGTGGATTCCTGCATCGCGGAGTCGGATCCGGCATTCGGCTCTGTAAGTCCGAAAGCGCCTAGCTTCTGTCCTGTGATCAGCGGTCTCAGGAATTTCTCCTTCTGCGCTGGTGTTCCGAAAGCGTCTATAGGGACGGCACCAAGGGAAGTGTGGGCGGACAGGATGACACCTGTTGTCGCGCATACCTTGGACATCTCCTCGACTGCGATGGCGTAGGACAGGTTGTCTCCGCCTGCTCCGCCGTAAGTGTCGTCAAATGGGATCCCGAGCATTCCGATTTCTGCCATCTTCTTCACGGTCTCCTCAGGGAAACGTTCTTCTTCGTCGATTTCCTGGGCCAGGGGCTTCACTTCGTTGATGGCGAACTGGGTGAAGAGTTTCTTCATCATTTGCTGTTTTTCAGTAAGATTAAAATTCATTTTCTCTCTCCTATCTTGGCGGCATTACCGTAGCAAAGCCTTTAACCACTATTTCGTTATTCTGATTGTATGCTATCGTCTCAAGGCAGACCTTGTTCTTCTCTAGATTGACTTCTGTCACGGTGCAAACCGCTTTTACGGTGTCGTTGAAACGGACCGGCTTCACGAATTTGAGGTCCTGCGCGAGGTAGATGGTTCCAGGTCCCGGCAGGGAAGTTCCAAGTACGGTGGAGAAGTAGGATGCGCTGATGAATCCGTGGACAATCCTTCCTTTGAACATCGTATCTTTGGCATACTCTTCATTGAAGTGGGCAGGGTTCAAGTCTCCTGACACGCCTCCGAAAAGGATGACGTCTGTCTCTGTCACTGTCCTCTGGTAGGACGCGCTGTCTCCAACCTTGATCTCGTTGATTGTTAAACCTTTCATAACTTTCCTCCAGTTGATTGAATTTCCATAAGTCCTCCACGGATAAAACAACTTAATATGAAGGTTTACTCATGTTAATTCTCATTATACACCGCCTCACACGAAATACAAGTTTAATTTGTTAAAAATTTAATTAGTCAAAATGCATAATATTTTTAGAGGTGAATAGAGTTTTAATCGTTATTAAATTAACAGATAAGTCGAATTATTTGATAATTCAGAGATTGGACCTAGGATGTGATTATAAAATTAACAATAAAAGTCGAAGCATTTTAAACATATATCAAACTTTAATCACGTTAGGCACTCATATTGACATTGAAAAGGTTATCATCTAAAATAAACATGAAAAGTGAATCAGGTTTCATGTTTGCGAAAAATCAAATCATCTGGCGGGATGTCGAAAAAAGTTGGAGGAAGTGTGAGGATCAACAAAGTTTTATCCTGAATGGTTTACATCGTTAAACATTTAACCAAAAAACATATCTGAAGCATATGGCGATTATGCATAATATTTTTTCGTATGGGCAAACCATCTCTTGAAGATAATCCGCCGCTGGAAGAAAATATCCCCGGAACAGAAACCACCCTGGAAGAGAAGCCTGAATCGGAAATAGAGGTTCAGAATCGTATCTTATAAAGAAGAAGGAGGAATGAAAGATGAGACTGGAAGGAAAAGTGGCTATCGTGACTGGTGGCGCCAGAGGCCTGGGAAAGGCCATGGCGGAACTTTTCGCAGATGAAGGGGCAAGGGTTGTCGCCTGCGATATGGAGGAGATGACCTATTCCCATGAAGGGGTTGAAGGATACAAGCTCAATGTCACCAGTGCGGAAAGCTGCAAGGAACTGTTCGACTACATGATCGGGAAATTCGGGAAGATCGACATCCTCGTGAACAATGCCGGAATCACAAGGGATTCCCTGACCAGGAAGATGACAGACGACATGTGGAACCTCGTCATCGATGTCAACCTCAAGGGTGTCTTCAATCTGACAAGGTATGTAGGGCCTGAGATGCAGCAGAAAGGCTGCGGGTCCATCATCAACATCTCCTCTGTCGTTGGGGAGTTCGGAAACATCGGACAGGCGAACTATGCGGCGACAAAAGCGGGTGTCATCGGGATGACGAAGACCTGGGCGAAGGAATTTGCGCTCAAAGGTTCACAGGTCAGGGTGAATGCCATCTCCCCAGGATACACGATGACTGATATACTGAAGACGGTGCCTCAGGACCTTCTGGATGGTTTCGCAAGACAGACCATGCTTGGAAGGCTCGGACAACCCGAGGAGATCGCGAAAGCCGCGCTGTTCCTCGCTTCGGACGATGCGAGCTATGTCACAGGACATAACCTCAGTGTCAACGGGGGAATGAGACTTTAATTAGGAGGTTGCCATGAAAACGAATGTCGGAATCGTAGGGACTGGAATCTATATTCCGGAGACCTACATGACTGCCAAGGAAATATCAGAGGCCACAGGCGGAAACTGGACGGAATAGGCTGTGGTGAAGAAACTGGGTGTGGTGAAAAAATCCATCCCGGGAGAAGGGGATGGAACCCAGGAGATGGGCGCGCTGGCCGCACTGGATGTCCTTTCGAGTACCGGAATCGATCCCATGGATATCGATGTCATCTTAAGCATCGGTGAGGAATGGAAGGAATACCCGCTCACCACCTCCGCCCTCTACATCCAGGACCGTATCGGAGCCTACAACGCCTGGGGAATCGATGTCGCGAACCGCTGCTGCACCACCGTGTCCGCCATGAAGATCGCAAAGGACCTCCTCCTCGCAGACGAGGAGATCGACACCATCCTCATCGCCGGTGGATACCGGAATGGAGACTTCGTGGACTACCAGGACAAGGACATGTCGATGATGTACAATCTCGGCGCTGGCGGAGGGGCGATGATCCTCAAGAAGAACTATGGGAAGAACCTGCTTCTCGGCTCCCACATCATCGCGGACGGGACACTTTCCCGGACGGCAGGGGTGGAAATCGGGGGGATTGCATGTCCCATCACACCGGAGAATCTCGCTGAGGCGAAAAAGAGCCTCCGTCTCCTCGATGCCGAGAAGATGAAGATCAGGCTGAACGATGTCTCCATGGGGAACTGGCTCAAATGTGTCTCGGAATCCTTCCGGAAATCCGGGATCCCCATGGAAGAGATGGACTATCTTGCCATCCTGCACATGAAACACTCGGGCCACCTCGACATGCTGGAAAGGCTGGGACTCCGTGAGGACCAGACGATCTACCTGTCGGACTATGGGCATATCGGACAGGTAGACCAGATCCTCTCCCTCCACCTTGCCCTCCAGGAGGGGAAAGTGAAGGACGGCACCGTGCTCGCCATGGTGGCTGCGGGAATCGGGTACGTCTGGGCCGCCAATGTCATCAGATGGGGGGAGATGTGATGTCGACTTTCCTGCAGATCATCCTCAGGAGCCTGGAGACGGGAAGCATCTATGCCCTCGCCGCGCTGGGCATCATCATCATCTATCGTACCTCGAACATCACGAACTTCTCGCAGGGCGCCATGGCGATGTTCAACACCTTCGTGGTGACCTACCTCTTTGGATCCGCGGGCGTGCCGCTGGCATTCGCCATCTTGGGCGGCGTCGCAAGTGCCATGGTCACGGGATTCCTCGTGGACTTCCTCATCATCCGGCATACGAAGAAGGTATCGCCGGTGGCGAAGCAGATCATCACCCTCGGGCTCATCATGATCATCGTCGGCATCGCGCCGCTGCTCTTCGGTGTGGATCCCCTACGGCTTCCAAGACTGATCAATGAAGGGGATTTCCACTTCCTCGGCGCTTCCATCTCCTATAACGGACTGTTCAACATCTCCCTCGGTCTGGCCCTCATGCTCTTCCTCTTCTATGTGCTGCAGAAGACCAAGTGGGGTCTTGCGGTACGGACGACGGCCTCGAACGAGCATGTCGCAAGGCTCATGGGTGTCCCGACGAAGAATGTCACCATGGCCGCCTGGGCGGTCGCGGGTGTCCTCGGCGTGATCTCAGGGGTCATGACCGCACCGATGACCTCGGTGACGCTGAACCTCATGGATGAGGTCCAGATCACCGCACTCGTCGCCTGTGTCCTCGGAGGGTTCCAGACCTTCTATGGACCGGTACTCGGGGCCTACATCATGGGCATCACGCGGAATCTCCTCCTCTATTACGGCTCCTCCGTCTGGGGCGGCCAGATCCTCTACATCCTGATCCTGTTGTTCCTGGTGGTACGACCCTACGGACTGATTGGCAAAAAAGTAGTGAAGAAGGTGTGACCATGAAGAAGATCTTGAACAGACATCCTATGCTCGGCTTCCTCCTATTCGGACTGGTACTCGCTTCTGTACCGCTGCTCGCGAAGGCCGGCCTCATGAAGGTCGCCTATATCACGACCATCGGCGGCGCGCTCATCTATGCCATCGCCGCGCTGGGACTGAACATCCTGCTCGGGTTCTCCGGTCTCATCTCCCTTGGGACGGCCGGATTCATGGGGCTCGCGGCCTATATCTCCGCTTACCTCACCGTGGACCTGCATATCCCCTTCGAGATTTCCCTAATGCTTGCGGTCCTCATCCCCACCTTCATCGGCGTCCTCGTCGGTCTGGTGTCCCTGAAGATCGAGGGCCTGTATCTCGCCATCGCTACGCTCGCGGTATCTGAAATCCTCCGGAAGACCTTCGAGGAGCTCGACATGTTCACCAACGGGTTCAGCGGCAAGTCCGCAGAATACCCGGTCCTTCTCGGCATGTTCAAGCTTGACCGGACAACGACCTACTACCTCATCGTGGCGGTCCTCGTCCTCGTCATGCTCGTCACCTACAACATGATGAACGGACAGCTGGGCCGTGCCCTGAACGCCATGAGGGGCAGCGAAGCCGCTTCCCAGGCCATGGGCGTCAACCTCCTGAAGTACCGCCTTGTGGCTTTCGCCCTGGCGACCATCTATGCGAGCCTCGCAGGTGTGCTCTATGTGCACTTCGTCAAATATTCCTACCCCTCCGTCTGGATATTGAAGCTGTCGCTCGACTTCCTCGCCATGATCATCATCGGCGGACTCAGGTCCATCTACGGGACCGTGCTTGGCGCATTCATCGTCTTCGCGGTGCCGGACCTGTTCCTGAAGCAGATCCCCTACTTCGACAACCTGTCCTATGTCCTGAACGGGCTCCTCATCATCCTGGTCATCATGTTCTATCCAAACGGACTGATCTATATCGGGAATGATGTGAAGAAGCTCTTCCTGAAACTGAAGAGGGGAGGGAAGAAAGAAGATGGACTCGCAGAAAAACATGCCAGCTGAAACCGTCCTTGACGTCTCTGAACTCTCCATCGCCTTCGGAGGACTGAAGGCTGTGGACAATCTGACCTTCGACATCCGGGAGAATGAGGTCTTCGGCCTCATCGGACCCAACGGTGCGGGAAAGACCACGGTCTTCAACTGCATCACCCAGTTCTACAAGCCCAGCCACGGAACCATCCGTCTGAGAGGCGCGGATGGGACGGTGCACAACCTGCTTGAGAAGCCTGTCCATGAGATCATCAGGCTAGGCCTGGTCCGGACCTTCCAGAACGTGGAGCTCATCCGGGAACTTAGCCTCATCGACAATGTCCTGGTCGGCGCCCATCTCGACTTCAGGTCCACCATCCTGGAGCAGGCGCTCCAGCTTCCCCGTGCAAGACGGGAGGAGAGGGCCCTGAGGGCGGAAGCCGAAAGGATCCTCACCGTCCTCGGCATCGCAGACCGTAAGGACATGCCTGCAGGCGGACAGCCCTATGGCATCCTGAAGAAGGTGGAGCTCGCAAGGACGCTCATGGCGAAACCCAGGCTCATCATCCTGGACGAACCTGCGGCGGGACTCAACGATGTGGAGACCGTACAGCTGACCCAGCTCATCCGGAAGATCGGGGATGAGTTCAAATGCTCCATCCTCCTCGTGGAACACGACATGAGGCTGGTCATGGATGTGTGCAACCGCATCTGTGCCATCAATTTCGGGAAACTCCTGACCATAGGCACGCCGCAGGAGATCCAGGCGAATCCCGCTGTACAGGCAGCCTATCTGGGGGTGGATTAGATGGAAGAGAAGAAAGTGGCCCTCTCCATCACGGGCCTTGAAGTGAACTACGGTGCCATCCGTGCCCTGAAGGGCATCGACATCACCGTCCATGAGGGTGAAGTGGTCGCACTCCTCGGCTCTAACGGAGCCGGCAAGACCACGACCCTGAAGAAGATCTCCGGAATCCTGGATGAGGCCAGAGGCTCCATCAAATTCTACGGACAGGAGATCGGACACCTGGAAGCGGAGAAGATTGCAGCCCTTGGTATCGCGCAGTCCCCTGAAGGGAGAGCGGGGTTCCGGGACCTCACCGTGGAGGAGAACCTCCTGGTCGGCGCCTTCACCGTGAAGGAGAAGAAAAAAGTCGAGGCGAATTTCGAGCGGGTCTACCGCTACTTCCCGGTCCTGAAGGAAAGGAAGAACCAGGTCGCGGCGACGCTTTCTGGTGGAGAGCAGCAG
>DATISI010000234.1:0-3512 GCA_035581745.1 Clostridiaceae bacterium | reverse complement strand
ACCGCGAAGAGTTCCTTCCTGTCCAGGGTCTTCACCGCATACCCATCGGCCCCTCTCACCTTGATGGTGTCCTTGGGGACGACGCCGCAGGCGCAGTCGCCATGGGCCTGGTAGCAGTCCAGTCCGTCCGTTATGATCTCTTTCGTGATGAGGGGTCTTGCCCCGTCGTGGACAAAGACGATTTCAGGTTTTCCGATTTCTGCGAGCTTGTCCAGGCCGTTCCTTACGGAGTCCTGCCTTTCCACGCCGCCTTCTGCAAGATGGATCGTCTTCCTGAATTTATAAGGAAGGTTCCTGAACGCTTCCCACTCCTCTTTGGCGAGGACCAGGACAATCGTATCGATACCGTCTGCCTCATCGAACACGCGGAGCGTATGGATGAGGACAGGCTGTCCGTCAAGTTTCAGATACTGTTTGGGGATTTCAGAACCCATCCGTCGGCCTCTGCCTCCGGATACGATGATCGCTCCGACCATCCTAGTCCACCTTTGGCTTTGCGAAGATCATTCTTCCCGCTGCGGTCTGGAGGACCGATGTGACGATGATTCCAAGGTCGCTTCCGACATGCTTCTTGCCGCCTTCGACGACAATCATGGTTCCGTCATCAAGGTATCCGATTCCCTGGTTGGATTCCTTACCGATCTTGGAGATCAGCAGGGTCATCTCTTCCCCTGGGAGAAGGACAGGCTTGACGGCGTTCGCGAGTTCGTTGATATTGAGAACGGGTACTCTCTGGAATTCGGCCACCTTGTTCAGGTTGTAGTCATTGGTGACCACCTTGCCGGAGACCACGGTCGCAAGTCTCAGGAGCTTCGAATCCACTTCAGCGATATCCGGGAAATCCTTGTCCCAGATTTCCACTTCGATGTCGAGCTCGTTCTGGATCTTGTTCAGGATGTCTAGTCCGCGTCTGCCCCTGTTCCTTTTGAGGGAATCGGAGGAGTCCGCGATATGTCTCAGTTCTTCCAATACGAAAGATGGGATGATCAGTTTGCCTTCGATGAATCCGGTCTGGCAGATATCGAAGATCCTTCCGTCGATGATGACGGAGGTGTCGAGGACCTTGGGGTCCCCTTTGTAGATCGCCTTGTACTTCTTGCTGTCCTTCGGTGGCTGTCCAGGCGTCTGGTTCCTTCTTGAGATGTTCTGGAAGAAAGTCGCGATCTCATCATATTTCTTCATGGCGACATCCGCACCCAGTACCGCTGCGAGGACGTTCAGGAGGATCATGACAAGGTTACCAACCGGTGGGAAAACATCCGCAAGCGGTCTTGTCAGGAAGAAGGTGATGACGAGGAGCACGATCGCTCCGAGGAGCCCTACGAGGATTTCCGAAATGGTGAGTTTCGCGAGGCTTTTCTCCACCAGTTTGTTCAGGTGTGTGATGAATCCATAAATCCTTGGAGAAAGAAGAAAAAATATGATTCCGAATAGCAGGGTCAGGATGATGATGACGGCCATTTGCGTGAAACCGCTTGTGAATACGGGATATTGATTAAGAAAATCCAGAGTGTTGACATAGTTACCGAGCAGTCCACCGGATACGGCGCCTACAAGCGTGACGATGATTCTTACTAGCTTCTTTAACAACATCGCACCTCCTTTGTTTATTTTATATTAATAGGTTGCATTGATACACATCAGGAATGATTCCATCAGGCATGTCTTACTGTCGGCTATGCGCCGCTAAGGGCGGGTATGCCTTCATTACACCTGATTAACATCAGATATACTTCTATTATAAATATACCCATCCTCATTTTATATAGCATTTCAAAAGCTTCATTATTAATTCATAAGTGCGCATTTAGTCGGAATTTGACGAGCTTCGAGCCATAGGGAATCCCGAAACTTAGCGCGAACCTCCGGAATCCCGGCCTTCCGGAGAAAGTCCAAGCATTTCCGCTGTCTTTTCTCTCCGGTTTTCCCGATATGGTATCTATAATGATAGATTAGAAACCTTATATTAAACATAACTGTTAGAAAAGTTTTCCCATAGCCTCCTTGAGCGAGCCTACGGCGATGATGCCCTGGCCTTTGAGCTTCAGCTTCTCTGCACTTCTTTTAGGAATGACGAAATTCTCGAAGCCCATCTTCCTGCCCTCGTTGATCAGCCTGTCCACATTGTTGACGGGCCGGATCTCTCCGGTGAGGCCCACTTCTCCGATGGCGAGGACATTCTTGTATTTCATCTCCTCCCCTTTGACGCTGGAAATCAGGCTGAGGGCAAGCCCCAGGTCCTGTGTGGTCCCTTCGATGGACAGTCCTCCAACGACATTGACGTAGACATCGCTGTTGTAGAAAGGAATCCTGAGCTTCTTCTCGAGGACAGCCAGGATGAGGTTCAGCCTGGGAATCTCGATTCCAATAGAAGTACGCCTCGGCATGACCGCCTTGGTCTCCGCGACCAGGGACTGTACCTGGACCAGGATTGGCCTAGTCCCCTCCATGATTCCGATGACAACTGAGCCTTCCTTGGATCCGAGGTCATCCTCGAGGAACATCTTCGAGGCATCGTAGACCTCGATGAGGCCTTCGCTCTTCATCTCGAACACCCCGATCTCCGAAGTGGTCCCGAAACGGTTCTTCATCGTCCTCAGGATCCTGATCTCTTCCGTACGCTCCCCTTCAAAGGAAAGGACGGAGTCCACCATATGCTCGAGCACCCTCGGCCCGGCAAGTTCTCCCTGCTTGGTCACATGGGCGACGATGAAGAGGGAGATGCCCATGGTCTTTCCGATACGCATCAGGCCGTTGGCACATTCCCTGACCTGGGACACGGACCCTGGAGCCGAGACCACCTTGTCCGAATAGACCGTCTGGATGGAGTCGATGATGACGAATACGGGCTGCATCGTCTCGATGTGTCCCTCGATGAGGTCCATGGAGGTCTCCGAGACGATATAGAGGTTCTGACTCGTCGCACCCAGCCTGTCTCCCCTGATCTTGATCTGCTCCTCGGATTCCTCCCCGGAGACATAGAGCACTTTGCCGTAGGTCTTCGCGATGTTATGGGCGCACTGAAGGAGAAGGGTCGATTTTCCGATTCCCGGGTCTCCGGAAATCAGCGTAAGGGACCCCTTCACCAGTCCACCGCCAAGCACCCTGTTCAGTTCATTTATTCCGGTATCCAGCCTTTCCTTGTCGCCGGACACGATGTCATCAATCCGTTTGGGGACGCTGAAGTTCCCGATGCCGACTTTCCTCGTCGGTTCCTCTTTCCTTGTCTCTTCCACATAGGTGTTCCATTCGCTGCACTCCGGGCATCTTCCCAGCCATTTTGGCGAGGTCGCTCCACAGTTCTGGCACACGAACATGGTCTTCACTTTTGCCATTTCAGACCTCCGTTCTGGCCATCCGATTCCGACAGGATTGAGATCTCCCATTCTCCAGATGACCGCTCTATTCTGATTTTAACACAATGACCTGAATAAGTTGTCACTTTTTTATGCATTTTCTTATCTCTTCCTTAGAATAGATTGAAGATTTTACACATCTTATCTGATTCTCCT
>DATISI010000233.1:0-3061 GCA_035581745.1 Clostridiaceae bacterium | reverse complement strand
ATAGTCGAACCAGATATGGACGAGCATGATGAAGATCAGGAGCATGGAGCTCCAGGCCAGGATTGTCGAAACCATCCTGTATTTGTCCTGTGTCGTCCTCAGATAGGGGTAACCGCTTGAATCTCTCAATTTCACCTCCGCTGCCAGATCCTCACAGGACCCGATACCTCTGATGCGCAGGATCCGTCTCTGCGGCATCCTTTGCGCGTCATTTCTTCGAGTCATGCGAGATTGCCTGTCTGACAACCCCACTCCCTTCCCTGTTTTCTAGGTATTTCCGAGATACCCTGCGCCGCAATACGCGCATTCTTTTCTTCCACTTCCTTAGTGGCCTTAACACTTACCATATCCCTCTCGGCATGTTTTTCCACAAGTGTTATGCAGTCGTTTAACTCTTATATATTTATTATAACGTCTCCTCCTGAAATATCAATTCCATCCCAGACTTTATTTCGGGTCTTGGTGAACAAGTTCACTTTACTGCAGCACTAGTTTTCATTGGCTTTCCCGATCTGAGCTCACCCTCCTTTGCTTTCCTCTACTGGACTTTTGCTTTATGGATGGTTTCTCTGAATTCTGTTTTTCTTTACCAGTATTCTCTTTTAATGGATTTCGCTTTGTTAGGCTTTACTTTATAGGCTTTCTCTTTATAGGCTTTCTCCTTTAATGGCTTTCCCCATCAACGGACCCCACATGCAAAGTATGCTTCAACAAGAATCTTTTCATTATTTTTCAAAATTTGACGTAGGTCATAAACTTAAATCCTGAAGGAGCGTACACTAAGGGCAATGAGAGACAGACAAATCCTCAAAAATTTACATTAAAGGATGGATAGCGATGAAAGAGATAAAGAAAGATATTTACTGGATTGGTAAGGTTGACGACAGGAAGGTTCCCTTCCACAGGCTGGTCCTGGAGAAAGGCACAAGCTACAACAGCTACCTGATCAGGGATGAGAAGAATGTTGTCATCGATACGGTGGACATCCTCTTCGGAAAAGAATTCACAGACAACCTTGCCAAGGAAATCGACCTGGAGACCATAGACTATGTGGTCATCAACCATACCGAGCCGGACCATTCTGGTGCGCTTGGTGCTTTCATCCGAAAAGCGAAGAATGCCAAGATCCTCTGCACAGACCTCGCGGTTCCTGAGCTCATGGAGATGTACAAGATCGGTATCGAAAGATTCCAGACCGTAAAGGACAACGAAGTCGTGAATATCGGATCAAGGAACCTCAGATTCCTCCATGTCCCTTATCTCCACACAGAGGAGACGATGGTCACTTACCTTGAAGAGGACAAGATGCTCTTCACCTGCGATATCTTCTCCACACACATCGCAGACGAGAAGCTGAGACTCAGCGAGCTTGAGGACTCCTCATCCATCGACGAGGACTTCAAGGTCTACTACTCCCTCATCATGGATCCCCACAGAAGGTACATCCTTCCGATGATCGAGAAGATCAGGGACCTGGATATCGAAACCATCGCCACTTCCCATGGCTATGTCGTCGACAAGGATGTCAGGAAGTATATCGGAATCTACGAAGAGAGTGCGACCAAGTCAAAAGGAAATGTGAAGGCACTCATCCTCTACAATTCCATGAGTGGAAACACCAAGAAGATGTCCCTCATCCTGGAAGAGGAGCTGAAGAAGCTCGATATCGAGACTGAGGTCGTCAACACCCAGACGAAGGACAAGGAAGAGATCCTCACCAAGATCCAGTATGCGGACGGAATCCTCTTTGGAACTTCGACCAGATACGCGGATATCTCCGGAAACCTGGAGGAGATCCTGAAGGAACTGAAGGACCTCGAGGTCGAAGGCAAAGTCGCCGGAGCGTTCGGATCCTATGGATGGTCAGGCGAAGCGGTCGAGGTTGTCCAGGACTACCTGATCTCCGCCGGCATGAAGACCCTGAAGACCACAGATGCCATCAGAGGAACAGGAATGTCCGATGTCGCCTTCCCGCTGAGGGTAAGGTTCAATCCCGCAGACAGCCTGGACGCCATCAAGGCATCCGCTGCCTACTTCGCAGATTCCATCAGGTTCTAGATGACCTTAGGAACCGACCATGGCGCTCGGCAGGCCCGCCTGCAGCGCCGGACAGCTACAACGCATCATTCTATCAAAAGATCAAAGGAGATATAAAAATGGATATCCTGAACATGAGGATCAATGACCTGGTCCGTGAAGACATGAGGCTTTCAAGCTTCTTCAAATCCAACAAGATCGATTTCTGCTGCAACGGCTTCAAGCAGCTTGGTTCCGTTCTGGATGAGGAAAAGAAGGACAAGGCGCAGTTCGTGCAGGACTTCAACGACTTCGTCGAGGGACTGGACAAGAAAGGCACCAAGGAAGATTTCTTCAACGAGATGGACAATGAGGAGCTCATCAACTATATCGTCGAAGAGCACCACCGCTTCACGCGGAACGTCCTCAAGGAACTCGATGCCTATGTGCCCGCCATCCTCCGTGCCCACTTCACCGAAGACGGTGACCTTCTTCTCAAGATCAACAGACTTTATGGAGACCTCCGTACAGAACTCCTCGAACATCTCATCAAGGAGGAGAGGATCCTCTTCCCCATGATCGTGGCTGGAGACTTCGAAGCCGCAAGAGCGGATATCGTCTCCACCGAGAGCGAACATGATGCGGCCGGCGACCTCCTGAGAAGCCTCAGGGAAGCGACCGGAGACTACGAGATGCCTTCCTGGGCATGCAACACCTTCAGGGCTACCTATCACCATCTCATGGCGCTGGAAAGCGACCTATTCAGGCACATCTTCCTCGAGAACTCCGTTCTCTTCGAGAGAATCGCCTGATTCCGCTTCCACCCTTTCATATAGATGCTTCAAGTCCATGACATAAGCTTCATTACATGATCCGGCTGAAGTCCCCACTTCAGCCAGGATTCTCCCACTGATTTCATGGGAATCCGCTTTAGCATTTTCCAGACACGAAGAATCCACCCTGATGAAAACAGACTGACTTTTCCGGATCCCCCATCTGGAAGATTCCGATAAGAAATGACCTGTTCCCGAGCTGGCAGCTAGCC